>NZ_JBEZZB010000095.1:0-40761 GCF_040638955.1 Actinoplanes sp. NPDC024001 | reverse complement strand
CGACCGGGGCGGCCTGGACCGGAGCGGGGGTTGCGGCGACGGCCTCGGAGCCGTTGGTCCGCGGCCGCGGGGCCGGCTCGGCGGCAGCGGCGGTGCCGCCGCTCTGGCGCTCGGTGATCGCGGCGATCAGCTCACCCTTGCGCATCCGGGCGGTGCCGGAGATGCCGAGGGAAGCGGCGAGGCTCTGCAACTCGGGCAGCAACATCGCGGACAGCCCGGTGCCGCCACGGCGGCGCTTCGTAGCGGTCGCGGTGGTGCCGGCGCCGTCAGCGACGTCAGAAACACCCGACGTCACGTCGGTGGTGTCGCTCAATGGATTCCTTCCGTCGGAAAAAACCCGAGATCACCCGGAACTTGCAGCCAGGGCCGGGTGCCCTCGGAGCCCGCTTCGCGAAAGCGGCGCGGGAATTTCGTGCAGCACGGCAGCTCGACGGTATCCCTGCCCGCCAGGGCTTGACGGGTAGGTCTCGGCGAGTGCAGCGATCCATCGACTGCTGCCCGGCGTGTGCCTTGATGAGAGTTGAGACAGGCCACCAGGGCCCAGAAATCTCGGGGGTGCGCCGAACCGCACAGAATCGCTTGCTTCGCGGTTGTTCTTGAAGCCCAGTGCTAGGTCTTGAGCGTAGTCAACTCGTGCGACCTGCGGCAACAGGACCCCGCTCGGCGTGTTCCACCATACCCCCTTTCACACGAGCACCGGCGTCATCCACGCCCAGCACTTCGCTGTGCCAGTGCGCACCCGGCGTGAAATCGGCCGGGACCTCGGTCAACGCCAGCACGGTCGGCCCCGCCCCGCTGACCACCGCGGCGACACCGGCCGAACGCAACGCCGCCACCAGCGCGGTGGTGGCCGGCATGCCGGCGGCACGGTACCCCTGGTGCAGCCGGTCCTCGGTGGCCGGGAACAGCAGGGATGGATCGCTGGTGAGGGCGTGCGTCAGCAGCGCCGCCCGCCCCGCGTTGAACGCACCGTCCGCGTGCGGGATCTCGGCCGGCAACGCGGCGCGCGCGGTCGCGGTATACCCACGCTCGGCGGGAACGAAAACCGTCGGGCGGACGCCCTCGGCCGGGGTCAGTTTGACCGCACGCCCACCGTCCGCGTCGATCCAGGCGATGGTGAAGCCGCCGAGCAGGCAGGGCGCGACGTTGTCGGGGTGCCCCTCGAGCCGGGTCGCGATGCGCAGCGCGGCCGCGTCGTCGATGAGCCGCCGGCCGTCCCGGATCAGGCCGCGGGCCAGCTGCACGCCGCCCACGATGGCCGCCGAGGAGCTGCCCATGCCGCGCGCCTGCGGGATCCGGTTGAGGCACTCCACCGCCACGCCCGGCGGTCGCCCGCCCACCTCGTCGAAGGTCGCCAGCATGGCGCGGACGACCAGATGGCTCTCGTCGCCCGGCAGGTCACCGGCGCCCTCGCCACTCACGGTCACCGTGTACGACGTACCGCTGACGGTTGCGGTCAGGTCGTCGTAGAGCGTGAGCGCCAGACCCAGCGAGTCGAAGCCGGGACCGAGATTGGCGCTGGTCGCCGGCGTGCTGACCGAGACGGGATCGGTGACGAAGGACAGGCTCATCGCCACATGCTAGGGCTTGATCATCTCAACTGATGTGCCCCGGTCCCGGTAATCGGGACGCCGAACAGTCACTCACGCGGCGCCGGACGGTCGCTCGCCTCCGGCGCCGGGGCCACCGGGGCGAGCCGCCGGGTGGCGATCCGCCAGCCGACCGCGTAGCTGAGCGTGATCAGCGCACAGGTGGCCAGAATGATCCGCGAGTCGACCCGGTCGATGAACACGCTGGCGCCGAGCTGGCTGATCGCGATGGCGAGCGTCGCCAGCATCATGTCGACGGCGAAGATCCGGCCCCGCAGCTCGTCCGGGATCTCGGCCTGCAGCGCGAAGTTGGAGAGCACCCAGTTGGTGCCGCCGGCGAAGTGCGCGACGAAGACCAGGGCCAGCACCAGCGGGAACCACGGCGCGAAGGCCACGCCGAGATAGCCGACGCCGTACAGGCCCATGGACAGGGCCAGGCCGGGCAGCAGCCAGGCCGGCCGGTTCAGCACCGGGCGCATCACCAGCGGGCCGACCAGCGCGCCGGCGCCGCGCAGTGCGAAGAGCAGGCCGGCGCCGATCGCCCCGGCCCCGTGCGCGGCCGCGATCAGCGGGAACACGGTCAGCACGCCGTTGCCCAGACCCACCGCGGACTTCACCGTGACCAGCGCCCGGACCCGCGGCCGGGCCGCGATGTACCGCAGCGCCTCGAACATCGCGCGCAGCGACTGGCCCTTCTCGGCGCCGCCCTGCGCCGCTTGCAGCGGCCGGCGGATCAGGGCGGTCAGCACAGTTCCGGTGAGCAGGAGGACGGCGGTCACCCCGAAGCAGACGTACGGGCTGAAGACGCTGCTCACGACGCCACCGAGCGACGCACCGACCACGGTCATGGTGCCCCACGCGGAGCCGGCCACGGTGTTCGCCGCGGCCAGGTCGGCGGGATCGACCACGTTCGGCAGGGCGGCGGACGCGGCCGGAGAGTAGAACGCCTTCGACACGGCGATGGCGCCGACCGCGACCAGTGCCAGCGGAGCGGTGGCCGCCGAGCGCACCGCGAACAGCAGCAGCACCGAGACGAACGCGGCCAGGTTCGCCAGCACCAGGATCTTGCGCCGGTCCACCCGGTCGGCGACCGTGCCGGTGTAGGGCAGCAGCAGCGCGATGATGCCGGTGTCGGCGGCGAGCACCAGCGCACCCCACGCGCCGCTGCCGGTCAGCTCGGGCAGCAGCACCAGCAGCGGCACCATGACGAACCAGTCGGCGCCGAAGACCACGAGCTCGGCCGCGAAGAGACGGCGGAAGTCACGGTTGCGGGTAAGGACCGAGAACGCTGTTGGCACGTACTGAACCCTACCGGTCGCAGAGACGCCGATGCCCGGCCACGAGGGCCGGGCATCGGGTGTTCGCTATCGCTTACTCTTCGGGCTTGTCCTGCTTGCGAGGCATCTTGAGCACCTCGAACTGGTCGGTGTAACCGCGCAGGGCCCCGTTGTCCTTGGCCCCGTCGCCGTCCGGCTGTGCCGCCTCCGGCGCCCTCGCCGTGTCCGGCACGGTGGCGGGCACCGCGTCCTCGGCGACCGGCTCGGCAGCCGGCGGCTCCGGAGCCGGGCCGACCGGCGTGGCCCCCTGTCCCTTGCGGAGCCGCTTGGCGGCGCGCTTGGCCCGCGACTTCTCCTTGCGGTTCTCCACCATGGTGTAGAGCGTCGGCACCAGGACCAGGGTCAGCAGCGTGGAGCTGATCAGACCACCGATCACCACGATGGCGAGCGGCTGGGAGATGAAGCCGCCCTCACCGGTGAGGCCGAGCGCCATCGGGATCAGCGCGAAGATGGTCGCGATCGCGGTCATCAGAATCGGCCGCAGACGGTGCCGGCCGCCCTCGACCACCGCTTCCTGGACGCCCATCCCGGCGGCCCGGTAGTGGTTGATCAGGTCCATCAGCACGATCGCGTTGGTGACCACGATGCCGACCAGCATCAGGATGCCGATCAGCGCCGGGACGCCGAGCGGGGTGCCGGTGACCAGGAGCAGGCCGATCGCGCCGGTCGCCGCGAACGGGATCGACACCAGCAGGATGATCGGCTGCACGATGCTGCGGAACGTCGCCACCATGATGATGAAGACGATCGCGATGGCGGCCAGCACGGCGAGGCCGAGCTGCGAGAACGCCTCCTGCTGGTCGGCGCTGACACCACCCACGGTGGTCTCGGCACCGGGCGGGAGCTGCAGCGCGTCGAGCTTCTTCGTCAGGTCCTGGTTCACCGCGGACAGGTTGGAGCCGGTGACCGTGCCGGTGACCGTCGCGGTGCGGTTGCCGTCGGTGCGGGTCACCTGCTCCGGGCCGTTGACCTGCTTGACGTCGGCGACCTGGTCCAGCGGAACCACACCGCCCGGCGTGGTCAGCGGCAGGGCACGCAGCGCGGCCGGGTCGGCGGGCGCGGCACCGAACGAGATGACCACGTCCTGCGCCGTACCGTCGACGCTGATCTGACCGGCCGGCGCCGGCCGGAAGCGGGAAGCGACGACCTGGCCGATCTGCGCCTCGGTGAGGCCGGCCTTGGCCGCGGCCTCGCGGTTGACCACCACGTCGATGCGCGGAACAGCCGCGGCGAGAGTGGTGTCGACATCCGTGACGCCGGAGATCCCGGCCATCGCGGCGCGGACCTGCTCGGTTGCGTCGGCCAGCACCTTCGTGTCGGCCGCCTGCACCTGGACGGAGAGCTGGCTGCCGCCCAGCCCGGAGCCCTCCTGACCGACCTTGATCTCACCGGCGCCGGTCAGCTTGCCGAACTCGTCGCGCAGTTCGTCGCCGACCACAGCCGCGTCGGCGTCCTCCTCCAGGGCCACGTTGAACGTGGCGGTCCCGGCGCCGCCGCCACCGGCGAACGGGTTGGCCGCGCTGCCGCCCACGGTGACCTGGTAGGTCTTCACGTCGTCGCGGTCGGCGATGATCGCCTCGACCTTCTTGGCCGCCGCGTCGGTGGCCGCGAGGCTGGTGCCGGCCGGCAGCTCCTGGGAGACGGTGAGGCTGTCCTGGCCGGACTCGTCCAGGAAGTTCGTCTCCAGGCGGGTGCTCAGCGCGAACGTGCCGATCAGCACCGCGATGCCGATCAGCACCGTGGTCCAGCGCTTGGTGGTGGCGAACCGGATCACCGGCAGGTAACCGCGCTGCAGCGGGCTGCGCAGCTCCTTCTCCTCGGCGGCCTGACGGATCGCCTCGGTGTCGGCGTCGGCGGGCGGCGGCTTCAGGAACCAGAACGCCAGCACCGGCACCACGGTCAGCGACACCAGCAGCGAGGCCAGCAGAGCCACCGTCACGGTGATCGCGAAGGACGAGAAGATCTGCCCGACCAGGCCACCGACCAGCGCGATCGGGGCGAAGACGGCGACCGTGGTGAGCGTGGAGGCGGTGACCGCGCCGGCCACCTCCTTCACCGCGCCGAGGATGGCGTGGACCTTCTCCTCGCCGTACTCCAAATGCCGTTTGATGTTCTCCAGCACGACGATCGAGTCGTCGACCACCCGCCCGACGGCGATGGTGAGCGCGCCGAGGGTCAGCAGGTTGAGCGTGTAGTCACCCATCCAGAGCGCGATCAGGGCGATCAGCACGGAGAGCGGGATGGAGACCGCGGTGACGAGGGTGGACCGGACGCTGAGCAGGAAGACCAGGATGACCACCACGGCCATCACCAGGCCCAGCAGGCCCTCGGTGGTCAAGCTCTTGATCGACTCTTCGACGTACGGCGCCTGGTCGGTGATCACCGTCAGCGTGGCGCCGGAGTTCGTCTGCAGGTCGTCGAGGATGTCGCGGACCTCGTGCGAGATCGAGACCGGGTTGCCGTCCGGCCGGGCGGTGACCGCGATGCCGAGGCTGTCCACCCCGTCGGTCCGCGTGTACGACTCCGCGACCGGCAGCTTGCTCTCCACCGCGGCGATGTCACCGAGCTTCACCGGCCCGCGCGAGCCGGTCACGTAGACGGCCTTGAGCTGGTCGACCGTCGTGATCGGGGTGCCCACCTGCACGGTCAGCGACTTGTCGCCCTCGACGACCGCGCCGGCCGGGATGGAGATGCCGTTGGCCTGCAGCACCTGGGTGAGCGACGTGGGGTCGACACCGGCCGCGCCCATCTTCGCCAGGTCGGGGGTGATCACCACCTGCTCGGCCCGGGCGCCGGTGACCTGGGTGTCGCGCACGCCCTCGATGGCGTTCAGCTCCGGCACCACGGTCTCGTTGAGGCGGTTGAGCAGGTCGGCCTCGCCGTCACCGCCGGAGGCGGCCAGCACGATCGCCGGGATGTCGTCGGTGCCGCCGGCGAAGACCTGCGGGTCGACGTTCTCCGGCAGCTGGGACTGGATCCGGTTGACCGACGTGGTGACCTGGTTGACCGCGGACTCGATGTCCGTGCCGAACTCGAAGAGCACGACGACACTGGACACGTTCTCCCGGGAGGTCGAGGTCACGCTGTCGATGCCGTCGATGCCCTTGACCGCGTCCTCGATCGGCTTGGTCACCTGCTCCTCGACGGCCTCCGGAGAGGCGCCGGGCAGCGCCGCGCTGACGAACGCGGCGGGCAGCTCGATCGAGGGGAACAGTTGCTGCTTGAGAGACGGGATCGCATAGAGGCCGAAGCCGCTGATCACTATCGCGATCAGCGCCACCAGACCTCGGTTGGCAAGGCTGAGCCGTGTCAGAGCTGACATGGGCACTCCCCCGAGAAAAGTTCGGTCGATGCTGATATTTTGCCTGACGCGAACAAATGGTTTTCGATCGGGTCCCCCTGGTAGCGTCCGTCATCAGGTGGACGCACCCCGGCCATCAGCACGTCATCAAAGGAGCAAGCGCTGAGCGAGAAAGAGAAGCTCATCGCAGACATCATGGGCGCGCAGATCCGGCTGCAGCACCTGTTTGCCGATGACCGGTCAGGTCCGCTGGTCGAGACCCACCTGACCATGTCGCAGCTGAAGATCCTTTTGTTGCTCTCCCGGCACGGCACCGTCTCCGGCGGCGAGCTGGCCCGGATGCTGGGCGTCGGCGCCGCGGCACTCAGCGGCATGGTCGACCGGCTGGCGGTGCAGGAGCTGATCACGCGCACCGAGGACCAGCGCGATCGGCGGGTCCGCCGGATCGGCCTCACGAAAGCGGGCACCGAGGTCATCGACGGCATCATCACCGCCGGGGCGGCGCATCAGCGTGAGCTCCTCAGCCGGCTCTCAGCCGAGGAGCTCGCCACCGTGGCGGACGCGATGCAGATCCTGCTGCGCGCCGCCTCAGAAGATCGAACGTAGGTAGGGCACGCGGGCCGCGCCCATCGAGACCGCGAAGGACGCCACCAGGATCCCGGCATAGGCGATCAGCAGGGCGGTCAGGTCGTCACCCGCCTTGATCACCGGGACGGCCCGCTGCACCAGCGCCAGGATGAGCAGGTGCACCAGGAAGACGCCGAACGAGGCGTCGGAGAGCTGCTTGAAGACGCGCTGCACCGGCTCGGCCGGGGTCCACAGCCCGCCGATCCCGGCCGCCACCAGGAAGATGCAGATCGCCGACGTGGCCACCGCGGCGCCGAAGGCGGAGACCGGCAGGAGCGCGTCCAGCACGGGGAACCGGCCCCGGTTGCCGTAGTGCCAGATCACCTCGGCGAGCGCGACCGCGCCGAGGAGCGCCACCGCGGCCAGCGCACGCCCGCGCAGCACCAGGTTGCGCAGCGCGTAACCGGCGACGAAGTAGCCGACGTACGAGCACCACATCGTCCAGGCGCCCAGGGTGATCGGCCGCGCGACACCGAGCAGGCCGGAGACCGGCGGAATGATCCACACGACGAGGGTCCAGCCGAGGATCGCGGCCGCCGTGAGATAGGCCCGCCGCGGGCCGCCCGCCTGCAGGAACGGCACCAGCACCGGCGCGACCAGGTAGAGCCCGGCGATCAGCCAGAGGAAGTACAGCGCTGTGTAGACCCGGGCGTCGATCACCAGGATCGCCACGCCCTTGACGGTGAGCGCCTGCTCGTTCAGCCAGATCCGCACCACGAACAGGTAGATCAGGTGCCACACGATCATGGCCGGCAGGATCCGGACGAACCGCTTGCGGTAGAACGCCCGCGGCCCGGCCGCGTGGGCCGCCGGCGCCAGCACGAGCGCCCCGCTGAGCATCACGAAGGCCGGGACGGCCCAGATCGCGCCGATGTCGATGACGGCCGCGATCCACCACCGCAGGGTGCCCCGCAGCTCTCGGTTGGCCAGGAACAGGCCGACCACGTGGATGGCGACGACACCGCTGATGGCGACCACGCGCAGGGCGTCGAACTCCCACTGGCGGGCTTTCCGTACGGGAGCTTCGGCGGCGACCGGCGTGGCCGGCGACACAGCGGGAGCGTCAATCACCCGCAAGAGGGTAGACGATCCGTTTCCGTCGACGCTACGCGCCGCCTCGCCGGGTCAGGCGAGGTCGAGCGCCTTCGCGGCGAGCAGGGCGTCGTTGGCGATGATGGTCGGCGAGGGCGCGGTGGAGATGGCCCACTCCGGGTCCTTGAGACCGTGGCCGGTCACCGTGCAGACCACCCGGGAACCGGCCGGGATCTTCCCCGCGGCGGCCTGCTGGAGCAGCCCGGCGACACTGGCCGCGCTGCCCAGCTCGACGAAGACGCCGACCTCACGGGCCAGCAGGCGGTAGGCGTTCAGGATGTCCCGGTCGGTGACCGCGGAGATCAGGCCACCGGACGCGTCGCGCGCGTCGAGGGCCTTGGTCCAGCTGGCCGGGTTGCCGATCCGGATCGCGGTGGCGATCGTCGACGGGTTCTCGACGACCTGACCGTTCACGATCGGGGCGGCGCCGGAGGCCTGGAAACCGAACATCTTCGGCAGCCGGGTGGCGTTGCCGGCCGCCCGGTCCTCCTGGTAACCCATCCAGTACGCCGAGATGTTGCCGGCGTTGCCGACCGGCAGGCAGTGGATGTCCGGAGCGTCGCCGAGCGCCTCGACGATCTCGAAGGAGGCGGTCTTCTGCCCGTGCAGGCGGAAGATGTTCACCGAGTTGACCAGGGCCACCGGGTAGTCCTGGGAGAGTTTCGAGGCGAGCGCGAGGCAGTCGTCGAAGTTGCCGTCGACCTGGAGCAGGCGGGCGCCGTGCACCAGCGCCTGGGCCAGCTTGCCGAGCGCGATCTTGCCCTGCGGCACCAGGACCGCGCAGGTGATCCCGGCCCGGGCCGCGTAGGCCGCGGCGGACGCGCTGGTGTTGCCGGTCGAGGCGCAGATGATCGCTTTCGCGCCCTCCTCGACCGCCTTCGACACGGCCATGGTCATGCCGCGGTCCTTGAACGAGCCGGTCGGGTTGGCGCCCTCGACCTTGAGGTAGACGTCGGCGCCGACCCGCTGGGACAGCACCGGCGCCGGCACGAGCGGCGTGTTCCCCTCGTGCAGCGAGACCACCGGCGTGGCGTCGGTGACCGGCAGCCGGTCCCGGTACGCCTCAATCAAGCCCCGCCACATGGTCCACTCCTCACTCGCTGGTCCGGCACAGCGTGCCTCAACCATCCGTTTCTTGAGACCGTCTGCCCATTATTCGGGACGGTGACAGACGGCCTCGACGTTGTTGCCGTCCGGATCGCGCACGAACGCGCCGTAATAGTGCTCGTGGTACTCCGGGTGCAGGCCCGGCTCGTGCAACACCTCGGCGCCGGCGGCGACCGCGGCCCGGAAGAAGGCGTCCACCGCGGCCCGGTCGGCCGCGGCGAACGCGATGTGGGACTCACGGAAGCCCGCACCGGAGTTGAACTCGCCGATCCAGAAGTCCGCGTGGTCGGTCCCGTAGCCGATCGCGACCTTGAAGTCGAGCAGCCGGCGGCCACCCAGCGGAGCCAGCACGGCGTCGTAGAACGCCGCACTGCGCTCCAGGTCAGCACATTGGAACCCCACGTGGTCCAGCACTAACCGGCTCCTCCCTCGACGCGCAGCACGCTGGCGATCGACCGGACGATGTCCAGCCCGGACAGTGCCTCGACGGTAGCCGCCAGAGCCGCGTCCGGAGCACTGTGGGTGACGATGACCAATTTCGCGTCATCCTCACGACCCGACTGCCGGACCGTCGCGATGGAGACCTCGTGGTCGGCGAAGACCCCGGCCACCTTCGCCAGCACGCCCGGCCGCTCGGCCACGTCCAGGCTGATGTGGTAGCGGGTCAGCGACTCGCCGATCGGGCGCACCGTCAGCCGGGCGTAGTTGCTCTCGCTGGGCGCGCGGGTGCCGGTCAGCTTGTTCCGCGCGGCCGCGACGATGTCACCGAGCACCGCGCTGGCAGTCGGCCGGCCACCGGCGCCCCGGCCGTAGAACATCAGCGGGCCGGCCGCCTCCGCCTCCACGAAGACCGCGTTGAAGGCGTCGCCCACGCCGGCGAGCGGGTGGCTGAGCGGAATCATCGCCGGGTGCACCCGCACCGAGACCGTCTCCGCGCCGTCCGGGCCCGCGCCGCGCTGCGCGATGCAGAGCAGCTTGATCGTGCAGCCCATCTCCTTGGCGCTGGCCATGTCGCCGGCGGTCACCCCGGTCATGCCCTCGCGGAACACGTCGGCGGCGGTGACCCGGGTGTGGAAGGCGAGCGAGGCGAGGATCGCGGCCTTCGCGGCGGCGTCGAACCCCTCCACGTCGGCGGTCGGGTCGGCTTCCGCGTACCCCAGCTCGGTGGCCTCCTGGAGGGCTTCGTCGAAGCCCGCGCCGGTGGCCGCCATGGAGGAGAGGATGAAGTTGGTGGTGCCGTTCACGATGCCGGTGACCGCGGCCACGCGGTCACCGTGCAGCGACTCGCGCAGCGGTCGCAGCAGCGGGATGGCCCCGGCCACCGACGCCTCGTAGTAGAGGTCGGCGTTGCCCTCGGTGGCGGCGTCGTGCAGCGTGCCGCCGTCCTCGGCGAGCAGGGCCTTGTTCGCCGTGACCACGCTCTTGCCCGCCCGCAGCGCCTCGATCAGCCAGCTCCGGGCCGGCTCGATGCCGCCGACGACCTCGATCACCACGTCCACGTCGTCCCGCTTGACCAGGCCGAGCGCGTCCGTGGTGAACAGCGACGGGTCGACCGGCAGGTCGCCGCGCTCGCGGCCCGGCCGGCGCACCGCGATGCCGGCCAGCTCCAGCGGGGCGCCGATCCGTGCGGTCAGGTCGTCGGCCTGCTCGTGCAGCAGCCGGACCACTTCAGTACCGACGGTGCCGCAGCCGAGCAGGGCGAGGCGGACCGATCTCACTGGGCTCATCCAACATCCAATGCAAGCAGGTCGTCCTCGGTCTCGCGCCGCACGATGACGCGGGCGGCGCCGTCGCGCACCGCCACCACGGGCGGCCGAGGAACGTGGTTGTAGTTGCTGGCCATGCTCCGGCAGTAGGCACCGGTGCCCGGCACCGCAAGAAGATCTCCGGGCTGCACGTCGGCGGGCAGGAATTCATCCTTCACGACGATGTCCCCCGACTCACAATGTTTTCCCACAACGCGGGCGAGCATCGGCTCCGCGTCGCTGCGCCGGTTCGCCACCGTGGCCGAGTAGGAGGCGTCGTAGAGGGCGGTCCGGATGTTGTCGCTCATGCCGCCGTCGACGCTCACATACGTCCGGATGCCGTCGACGTCCTTGACCGTGCCCACCTCGTAGAGAGTGAGCACGGCAGGCCCGACGATGGCCCGGCCCGGCTCGATGGAGAGCTTCGGCACGCGCAGCGACGCCAGCTCGCACTCCGACTCGACGATCTTGTTGATCCGCTTCGCCAGATCGCCGGGCGTGGACGGGTCGTCCTGGGTGGTGTACGCGATACCGAAGCCGCCGCCGAGATCCAGTTCCGGCAGCTCGACGCCCCGGGCGTCGCGGATCTGCGCCTGCAGCTCCAGGACCCGGCGGGCGGCCACCTCGAACCCGCTGGTGTCGAAGATCTGCGAGCCGATGTGCGAGTGCAGGCCGCGCAGGTCGAGCACGCCCTCGTCGATGATCTTCGCGGCCGCGGCGAAGGCGGCGCCGCCGGCGAGGGAGAAGCCGAACTTCTGGTCCTCGTGCGCGGTGGCGATGAACTCGTGGGTGTGCGCCTCGACACCGACCGTGACCCGGATCAGCACGCCCGGCCGCTTGCCCGACTGCTGCGCCAGCTCGGTCAGGCGGTCGATCTCGTGGAACGAGTCGACGATGATCCGGCCGACGCCCGCCTCCAGCGCGCGGGACAGCTCGGACACCGACTTGTTGTTGCCGTGGAAACCGAGCCGCTCGGGCGGGAACCCGGCCGCCAGCGCCACCGCCAGCTCGCCGCCGGAGCAGACGTCGAGGAAGAGGCCCTCCTCCTCGACCACCCGGACCACCGCCTTGCAGAGGAACGACTTGCCCGCGTAATAGACGTCGGCGCCGGCGAAGGCGGCCGCGAAGTCCCGGCACCGGGCCCGCAGGTCGTCCTCGTCGAGCAGGTAGGCCGGGGTGCCGTAGTCGGCCGCCAGCTCGGCGACGCCCACGCCGCCGATCTCCAGAGCGCCGGCCTCGCTCCTGGTCACGGTCCGCGGCCACAGTTGCGGCACCAGGGCGTTCACGTCCTCCGGCGTACGCAGCCAGGCCGGCCCCCGGCTACCGAGGTCACCGTGCAGGGCCCCGGCCTCGTGTGCGCGCATGCCTACATCCTCTCCGGGGCCGAGACGCCGAGCAGGCTCAAACCGTTCGCGATCACCGTACGGGTGGCGTCGTTGAGCCAGAGCCGTGCGCGGTTGCCGTCACCGATCGGCTCCTCGCCCTTCGGCAGGATCCGGCAGGCCGGCTCGTCGTAGAACCGGTGGAAGGCGCCGGCGATCTTCTCCAGCAGCCGGGCGACGTGGTGCGGCTCGCGGTGCTGCGCCGCGAACGCGACCGTCTCCGGGTACTCGCCCAGGGCCTTGAGAAGCTCGTTCTCCTTCTCGTTGCTGAGCAGCTCCGGCCGGAACTCGTCCGGCTCACCGCGGGTCAGCCCGACCTCGGCGGCGTTGCGGGACACGCTGGCGGTCCGGGCCGCCACGTACTGCACGTAGTAGACCGGGTTCTCCCGGCTCGCGCTGGTCCACAGATCGATGTCGATGTCGATCGGGGAGTCACTCGAGTACCGTGCCAACGCGTACCGGGTCGCGTCGACCCCTAAAGCGTCGACGAAGTCCTCCAGGGTGACCACCGTGCCGGCCCGCTTGCTCATCCGCACCGGCTCGCCGTCACGGACCAGGTTGACCAACTGGCCGATCAGGATCTCCAGGTTCTTCGCGGGGTCGTCGCCGAAGCACGCCGCCATCGCCTTCATCCGGCCGATGTAACCGTGGTGGTCGGCGCCCAGCATGATCACGACCCGGTCGAAGCCGCGCTTGCGCTTGTCCAGGTAGTAGGCGCAGTCGGCGGCGAAATAGGTCCAGTCGCCGTCGGACTTGCGCAGCACGCGGTCCTTGTCGTCACCGAAATCAGTGGTACGCAACCAGGTCGCGCCGTCGGACTCGAAGACGTGCCCCTGCTCGCGCAGCCGGTCCAGAGCCTCCTGCAGCTCACCCCGGTCGTGCAGGTCCTTCTCGTTGAAGTAGGTGTCGAAGTCCACCCCGAACTCGGCGAGCGACTTCTTGATCTCGGCGAACATCAGCTCGACGCCGACCCGGCGGAACGTCTCCTGCGCCTGCTCGTCCGGCTGGGCCAGCACCTCCGGGGAGCGCTTGACCACGTCGGAGGCGATCTCCGCGATGTACGCCCCGCCGTAACCGTCCTCCGGGGCCGGCTCACCCTTCGCGCTGGCCAGCAGCGACCGCGCGAACCGGTCGATCTGCGAGCCGGCGTCGTTGAAGTAGTACTCCGTACCGACGTCCGCGCCGGCGGTGCGCAGCAGGCGCGACAGGGCGTCGCCGACCGCGGCCCACCGGACCCCGCCAATGTGCACCGGGCCGGTCGGGTTCGCCGAGACGAACTCCAGATTGATCCGCTCCCCGGCGAGGCGGTCGGTCCGGCCGTAAGCTGAACCGGCGAGCACGATGTCGCGCGCCAGCACACCGGCGGCCGCCGCGTCCAGCCGGATGTTCAGGAAGCCCGGACCGGCGATCTCCACCGACTTGATCCCGTCGCGCCGGCCCAGCTCCTCGGCGAGCGCGGAGGCCAGCTCACGCGGGGCCACACCGACCTTCTTGCCCAGTTGCAGGGCCAGCGTGGAGGCGTAGTCGCCGTGCTCGGGGTTACGCGGTCGCTCCACCGCCGTCGTGGCGGGCAGCGCCGCGACGTCGAGTCCACGCGTCTCGAATACGGCACGAGCAGCTGAGAGAACGGTGTCAGCAAGGTTGGCGGGAGTCACCCGGCCATGCTATCGGGGGTAGACTTCGGCGTTCGGCGGCCACCCGAGCCCCGCCCCTTCCTATCTTCAAGAATCGACGAGGCGCGATGAGTATGAGCACGCCGGGTCCCGAACGGGTCCCGTCCACGGTCAAGGTCGGCAAGACCACCGGCCAGGGCAAGCCACCGGCGGGCAAGTCCGGAGGTAACCGGCCGGGCGGCAACCGCCCGGGCGGCAAGGGCCGCAAGCCTGTCACCCCGGTCAAGGTGGCCGGCGGACGCAACTGGGGACCGATCATGGTCGCCGGTGTGGTGGTGCTGATCGCCGTGGGCATCATCGGCTACGGCGTCTTCGCCTCGGTCAAGGGCTCCCGCCCGTGGGACGAGCAGGTCGCCGAGATCAAGGGTGTCGTCGACTACCGGTCGCAGAAGAACCCGCAGATCGACGACCGGACCCACAAGGACGGCGCGCAGACCTACGTGACCAACCCGCCGGTCGGTGGCGCGCACAACCAGGCCTGGCAGAACTGCATGGGCGACATCTACAGCGAGCCCATCGCCAACGAGTACGCGGTGCACAGCCTCGAGCACGGCGCCGTCTGGATCACCTACAAGCAGGGCCTCGCCGCCGACCAGGTGCAGGCGCTGCAGGCGAAGGTCCAGGGCCAGGACTACATGTTCATGTCCCCGGTCGCCAATCTCGACAAGAACGTCTCGGTGCAGGTCTGGGGCTACCAGCTCAAGGTCGACGACGCGAACGACGAGCGCATCGACACCTTCATCAAGGCGGGCCGGGTGAAGGCCTCGATGGAGCCGGGCGCGGCCTGCTCCAGCGGCAACACCACCACCGGCCCGATCACGGCCGGCGCCGCCAACGGCGGGACCATGGAGCAGCCGGCCGGATGAGCACTGACGTCACCTCCTCGGGCGCGCGCACCGCGCCCGGGGAGGCGGCACCCTCCGGGAGCCGGTTCGGCTACCTCGGTGTCGCACTGCTCCTCGTCGGCCTGCTCCTCGGCGTCGCTGGCGGTCTCGTCCTGCCCCGGCTCACCCAGCCCGGCGACGACTCGGTGGAGGCCGGCTTCCTGCGGGACATGTCCACCCACCACGCCCAGGCCGTCGAAATGGCGATGATCGCCCACGCCGGCTCGGACACCCCGCAGATCGTCACCCTCTCCGCGGACATCGCCACCACCCAGCAGGCGCAGATCGGCTACATGCAGTCCTGGCTGCGCGACTGGGACCTCGGCCCGACCGGCAGCGACGAGCCGATGGCGTGGATGCCCGACGCGGAAGGCTCGATCGTCAACGGCCTGATGCCCGGCATGGCCACCAGCGAACAGATGGCGGCGCTGCGCAAGGCCACCGGCAAGGATCTGGACGTCCAGTTCCTCACCCTGATGCGGGCACACCACCTCGGCGGCGTGCACATGGCCCAGGAGGCCGTGGAACTCTCCGACGAAGAGAACGTGGACTGGATCGCGCAGAGCATGGTCACCGCCCAGCAGGGCGAGATCCAGCTGATCGACTCCCTGCTCAAGCAGGTTCAGCAGAGCTGACGGGCGACACCGCCGGAACCGGTTGGCGAGGGCTCCGGCGGGCCTGCTAGGCTTCTGAACCACTGGGCCCCCGTAGCTCAGGGGATAGAGCGTCGCCCTCCGGAGGCGAAAGCGCAGGTTCGAATCCTGCCGGGGGCACGATTAGCAGGGCACCTGTGTTCGCGGTAAGCGCGAACCTGGTGCCCATCGTGCTTTTTCTGCCTGGGGCACGAGCCCCAGACCCCACGCCGGGGATACCCCGGAGCCCCGTCGGGTGGGCGCGTGGAGAGGTTCGGCGGGCCGGTCGCTCAGCGACGGATCATGGTGAGTGCGAAACGGCGCTGATCGCGCTTCAAGCACCGGGATACGCGGAACCCCGTCGGTGGGCACGTGGAGACGTCCGGCGGGCCGGTCGCTCAGCGACGGGTCATGGAGAGCGGTAGCCGGCGCCAGTCGCGCTTCTAGCCTCGGTCCTAGCCCCTAGCCCTCCGGGGTGGGCCGGGTGGGCTCTTGTCGGGGGTTAGAAGCGGATTACCACGGGGGTGGAGTCTTGGGTTACTGACTCGAACGGCTTGACGCCGATGCCGGGGGCGGTGGGGACGTTGATGTGGCCGTCGGTCATCACGAACGGTGGGGTGATGTCGCGCTCGAAGAAGCGGTCCGAGGCGGACAGGTCGCCGACCAGGCGGAAGTTCGGCAGGGAGGCGAGGGCGAGATTGGCGGCGCGGCCCACGCCGGTCTCCAGCATGCCGCCCACCCAGACCGGTACGTCGTTCTGCCGGCAGATGTCGTGGATCCGCTTCGCCTGCAGATAGCCACCGACCCGGCCGGGCTTGATGTTGATGATGGCCGCGGCCCGCATCCGGATCGCCGTGACCGCGTCGGCGGGCGAGGTGATCGACTCGTCCAGGCAGATCCTGGTGTTCAGCCGGCGGGCCAGCTCGGCGTGGCCCCACAGGTCGTCGTCGGCCAGCGGCTGCTCGACCATCAGAAGGTCGAACTCGTCCAGCGGCTTGAGCGCCGCGGCGGCGTCCACTTTCGTGTACGCCCCGTTGGCGTCGACCTGGAGCGGGACGGCGCCGAACTTCTCGCGCACCGCGCGGACCGGCTCCACGTCCCAGCCCGGCTGGATCTTCAGTTTGATGCGCTGGTATCCGGCGGCCAGGTAGCCGTCGACCGCCTCGAGGAGCTGACGCAGGGACGGCATGATGCCGACGGAGACCCCCGCCGGAACCCGCTCCCGGTGCTCCTTGCCGCCGGCCAGATAGTCGGCCAGCGAGGTGCCGGACGTCTGCAGCTGCGCGTCGAGGATCGCGGTCTCCAGCGCGGCCTTCGCCATGGGGTGGCCCTTCACCTCGGTGAAGGCCTCACCGGCCGCCTCGGCGGAGAGGACCGGCAGTTTCCGCAGCAGCGGGATGAGGAACTCCCGCAGGACGTGCACGGTGCCGTCCAGGTATTCCGCGGAGTAGCAGGGGGTCTGCATCGCCACGCACTCACCCCAGCCGTCGCCGTCCGGGGTACGGACCATGACCAGCAGGGCGTCGCGGTCGTGCTCGGTGGCGAAGGACGTCTGGAAGGGTGCCACCAGCGGCAGCCGCACGTGGTGGAGCTCGATGCGGTCGACCTTCACGACTCGTACTCCGGGGTCATCCCCGCCGGAAGCAGGACGTAGTCGTGGCCCCGGCTCATGCCGACGATCTGATAGCCGGCGTCGAGCAGTCGCAGGAATCGCTCGCGCGTTTCCAATCGCGCGGCGGAGGCCCGCCGGGGATCGGCGTCCCGGAGCGCCCTGATGTCCTTCGGAACGGCGACCACCTCCGCGCCGGGCACCACCCTGGCGTGTTTCGGCCAGCCCGGCTCGTCTCGCATGGCCTGCTCGACACGTTCCGAACGCAGTGACCAATTCACGATCAATCGGTCGGTGTGATCACCATTGTTGGCGCCGTCATTGATCTGACCGTAGAAATCTTTCACATATTCAGAAACGGTAGCGCCGAGCTTGCAGAAATTGAAGTATCCATTGCGTGACACCAACGGATCGAAAGTCCAGGTAACGGTGTCATAACCACACTCCAGGGCCCACAGCCGCTGGTGCCGTTTCAACGCGAAACCGGTGCCACGATTACGTTCGGGTTGATGGACGCCGGTGATGTGCGAGTGCAGGTAATCAGCGCCCTTGCCGCGCCGGCCGAACAGACCGACCGTGCACCCGACCAACTCGCCGTCCAGATAGGCGCCGGCGACGTAGTTGCCGGCGTGGGCGAGCGTGCGCAGCATGCTCGCGCTGATCACCTCGCTGCGCTCGGCGTCGGTCGCGGCGTCCCAGACCGCCCACAGCAGCTTCGCCGCGGAGTCCAGCTGATCCCCGGTCTCCAGCATGATCACTTCTGGACCGGGGTCCGGCAGCCGGTGACCACGACTGTCCGGTGAGCCCGCCGAATCGGCGCTCACGCCCCCCACGGACGGCCGGTCAACCACGGCACCTCCGGCATTCTTCAATGCTACCTACCGTTCACGCGCCGAATACGCACAGCGCGGCTCTTTGTCGAGCCGGGGGCCATGGCCAAGATCCGATTCTGGGTTTTCCAGACCCGGAAACGAGGCCCGACCTTACGCCATGACGGACGGCACTCCAAGTAGCGTAGCGCCGCCATTCGCCCGGCCCTCTTCTTCGGACAGTGACAACATCACAACGCTGCTGCCCGGGAAGATCGAGCAGCCCACAATTTGATCTTGACAGCGATCGGCGGGCCAGGCGGGAAAAAGCCGGAATGCCCCGAACGAGGTAATGCCGCCGGACCGTACCGATTACCGGCTCACTGTGTTCGTTTCCCATGGTCGGTACCCGCTCGGCAAACCGGTGAACCACGCCGGGCATGCCGGGCTCAGGGAAAGAGCGGAGCCGCCTCGGCAGGGCGGTTCACCAGGGCGGCCGCCATCGCCATCTGGTCCCGGATGCGCCGCACCGACGCGTCCCACTGCCGGGACAGGCCGGGCCGGCCCTCCAGCGCGTCCCAGACCGACAGCGCGAAGCCGCCGAGACGCGCCGCGGGCATCCAGAGATGCAAGAGATGATCGACTGCCGGCCGGAGCCGTTGCACGCTCTGCGCGGGCTGCTCCACACCGATCTGGCTCTGTTCGATAACCGACACCAGGGCGGTCAGCAACCAGTCGTGCATGGCCAGGTCCTCACAGAGGTCGACCACGTCGGCGATCTCGCCCTGCCCGAGCGCCAGTTCCACGGTCCGCAGGCCGTCGTCGCGCACGGTGAACCGGATCCGGACCCCCTCGACCTCCTCGTCGATCAGCGCCGCCCAGCGCAGCACCGTACGCCGGGCGCGAACCGGCGTCCGCCGGTCGAGCACCGCCGAGCCCTGGACCTCGGCGATGATCCGCGCGCCGAACGCGCCCATCCCCATCGTCGAGAGCGCCCGCCGTTCCGGGGCGAGATGCGCGGTCGCGACCGCGGACAGGTCGGTCCGCCCGATCGTCTCCACCACGCCGGGCCGCGAGAGGTAGTGCGACCAGACCTGCCGGTGGCTGACCGCGGCCGGCTCGATCCGGGCCAGCACGGACCCCTGCAGCACGCGGCCCCCGATCAGGCAGGCCCGGCCGGTGAGCGTGCCCACCCCCCGCAGCCGGACACCCGAGCGGCCGGCCACCCGGCAGTCCACTCCGGCCAGGACCTGAGGGCTGACCGCGTACCCGATCGGCCGCTCGGAGACCCGGACCCGCTCGCCCGGCAGCAGCCCCAGTGCGCTCTCCGCCACGTCGCGGGACACGCTGCCGGAGTGCTGCAGCGCGGCGGTCTGCACCTCACCGAGGACCAACACCACGCACCGGTCCGGTGTTCACGAAGAGGTATTCGATGCGATCGACCACCGCTGGCGCCAGGATCAGTCCCTCGTCGCTCGCTCGGGCCTGGATCTGATCGAGCACGGCCGGTTCCACCGCCACCTGCTGGAGGATCGTGCGGACCGCGTTCTCGATCGGCTGGAACAACGGGGCGCAGACGGTCAGCGTCCGGTAGGCGCTGAAGGGCGCTGCCCGCTCGCCGACCTGCGACACGGCCGGAAGCTCACGCCAGTCGGCCGGCAGGTCGTCGGGCAGCCGCTGGGGCACCGCCACCCGGCGGCCGTTGTCCCGCAGGGCGCCGAACCTGAGCAGCTGCCACACCGCGGCCAGCATCGCGCAGGACCAGACACGGCCGTTGGGGCCCTCGTTCCACAGCTCGATGTCCGCGAAGATCGAGTGGTTCATGGCCGCGTTCTCGGCCGGCGGCACCCAGCCGGTGGGCCGTTTCATCGCTTCATGGTGATCGGTCGACGGGGACCGCTGTCCGTTGCACAGCCAGCCGGTCTGCTGCACCGGCGGGCGCGCCCCGGTGGTGTCCGGCGGCGGGTCCTCGACCAGGCGCGCCTCCACCAGCTCGGCGAGTGACCGGCCCGGCGGCAGGTCCTCGCCCGGATCGGGCGGGTCGATGTCGATCGGCACGGCCCAGTCGGCACAGCCGGACTCCCGGGCCAGGTAGTCGATGACGATCCCGCCCTCCGCAGCCGCGCCGAGCAGTTTGGGAATGAGCTTCTGCGGCGATTCCAGCCGGCCGAAGTAATCGTCGATCAGGATGCACGTGCTGATGCGCGGGCTGCGCACCGGAAAGGTGTCCTGCAGCGCATCCCGCGCTGCGGAGTACCACCGGTTGATCCTCCGGAAATGGTCGACGAAGAAGTCGGCGTCCCGGCCGAGATCCGGCGAATAGAAGTGACCCAGCTCGACCGAGAGATGCGACAGCGGGACGGACTCCACCCGCGAGTCGGCGGTCGACTCGAAGAACTCGGCATCAGCTTTCATCTGTCGGCCCAAACGTCATCGTCCACCAAACCACTGGCCAGATGATCGAACGCGGCCACGGTCTGCAGATTGGCGATTTCCCGTGCAACGACATCGTTGTCGGAAATCAGCTGTTCCCGCCACTGCAACACCGGATCGAGTGGTACCGAGCCGAGCAGCGCCAGCCGGCCCACCCGGTGCCGGGCGGCCAGGCGCCGCAGATCCTGATCACAATGCCGCAGCCAGGCGACCTGCGCCGGGCGCAGCCCGCGCAGCTCCGCCGAGTCGGGGTCGACCACCGCGGTCCGCACGAACTTGATCGATTCGGTGAGCCGCTCCCGGTCGTGCCCGGCCCGCTCCCCGACGTCGAGAATGCCGTCCTTGCCGTAGACCAGGCCGGCCGCTGCAGGGATGTGCTGCCTGGTCCATCGGTGGAAGACCAGCCAACGGGAGACCACGTCGCGCAGCTTCTCGTGCGCCGTCGCCTCCAGCACCAGCTGTGTCGCGTACGACCGGCCGGCGCTGAGGTCGATCAGGCACATCTCGAATTCCTCGTCCAGCGCCAGGAGCAGCTGGACGCAGCGGCGCAGGGCCTCCTTGTCGTGCCGGAACTCGCCGCCGTCCTGGTCGCCGGGGAACAGCATGAGCTGGCCGGCGCCCGGTGGGCGCTGCCGCAGACTGGCCCGGCCGGACTCGCTCCACACGTCGATGCGCCGGGGCTCCTCGACCATCAGCTCCGGGTCCTGCTCCATCAGGAACGAGTGCATCCCGCCGCCGCCGCGGACGCCCCGAGCCGCGTCGGCGATCTGGAAGATCGATCCGGCCGTGGGCGAGCCGAAGTCGAAGTCGAGGTAGCAGACCTCGGCGCCGGCGAGTGCACGCCGGTAGACGACATTGCAGCTCGTGACCGACCTTCCGGTGCCGCCTTTGTCGGACGCCGCGAAGACCAGCACTCTAGTCTCCAGTCTCGTGTTCCCGAGCCGCGGCGAGCTTGTCCAGCTCGCGTAGGACGTCGACCAGGAGGGCAGCCGCGGTGCCGGGGCGCGTCGGCAGCAGCCCGCGGGCCCGCCGCAGGTTGATGCCGGCACGGTTCAGGCTGTCCTTGAGCGCGGGGCCGCCCTCACCGGACCCTCGCAACTGCTCCTCGTCGAAGACGTCCTCGGCCTCGACCAGGAGTTGCTCGGCCGCGGCCGAGAGCGCCTGACCGGGGGGCGGCTTGCCGCTGATCAGGTCCGCCGCGGTGCCCATGCACTGCACCACGCGCGTCGTGTGGTACCAGCTCGGCTCGGTGCGGCGGGGCAGCGAGGGGAACACGTTGTGCGGGTCGTCCCAGAGGCCGGCGCCGCGGCCGTCCCGCAGCCGGCGCCGCTCCAGATGCCGCCAGGCCTCGTCGGCGAGACGCAACAGCCGGGCCCGCAACTCGTGGTCGTTGGCCTGTCCCGCCACGGCCAGGGAGCGGCCCAGCAGCAGCGTGGGCAGCTCGCCCAGCCGCCAGCCGACCTCGGGGGCTCCGGCGACCACCTTCTCGGCGCCGACCAGGCGCACCCAGGCGCCCGGGTGGTGCAGCCGGATGGCCGAGTCGTCGGAGAGCGGGCGGCGCCGGATCCGGCCCCGGTCGGCCAGGTCCTCCAGGACACGGGCGATCCGGGCCAGGTCGGTGTCCGGCGCACCGCGGTCGTTCAGCGCGTGCCGGACCAGGGAGACGACCAGGAGGCTGTAGTAGTCGCTCTCCTCCTCGTCGGTGGTCCGCCAGGGCAGGTCCTCCACCGGCCAGCGGTCGCCGCCGTAGGTCGCGACCGTCGACCAGTACCGCTGGGCCAGGTCCAGCTGGAGGTTGAGGGTGCGGGCGAGGTTCTGCTGCTCCTCGTCGAGCAGGCCGGCCAGCCGGGACTCGCGGGAGAAGAGGTCACGGATGCCGTCGACCGCCACCACGGTGAAGTAGAGGTAGGGAGCGGACTCGGCCCAGCCGGGCTGGGCGTACTCCGTCGTCGCGGTCTTGACCGGCTCGGCGCCCTGCACGATGCCCCAGGACCAGCCGCACTCGAAGAGCAGGTCCCGGTTCTCCAGCAGGGCGGCGACCTGCTCCGGCTCGGTGCCCAGCTCCCGCAGGCCGGCCATGACGTCGCTGAGGGCGGTCCGCAGCTGGCTCACCAGGTTGGCGGAGTAACTGTCGGACCCCGCGGCCGTCGCACACATCGCCTTGCCCTCGCGGCTGTCGCCGCGGAACACGCTGAGGCTGAAGCTGCGCTGGAGCGCGGCCATCGCCGCGGTGAGGCGTTTCTTCGCCTCGGTCTCGACCCGGTCGATCTCCTCCTGGTGCGACCGGCGCTGCACCTGCGGCCGGTACGCCCGGAGGAACCGGATGGCGGCCGTGGAGAACACGACGGAGGTGGCGAACGAGTCCACCACCTCGAGGGCCAGTTGCTCCGGCTCGAGCTCACGGCCGTCCTCGGGGGCGGGCGTCAGGTAGCTGCCGCCGCTGAACACCGGCAGACCGGTGGCGGGGTCGGTGTACTCCTCCAGGTATTCCCCGAGGAGCTGCACGATCCGCTGCGGGATCTCGACGGCGCCACCGAACGGCGAGAGCGCCGCGCAGACGTCGGGCTTGGTCTCGTCCGGCCGGTCGAAGCGGATGCCGTCCAGCTTCTGCGGTGGGACCAGGAGGCAGAGAAGCAGCTCGGCGTCGCTGATGGAATTGCGCCCGGAACGGTCCTTCCAGTCGAATTCCCTGGACGGGTCGCACCACCTGGATATCGCTTTCCACACCGACAGAAGTTCCTGGCGAGGCTGAAGTCTCATCGGGCAGCGACCACCGTTCGAATTCCCCCTGGTAAACAGCCGAAGGCAACCAAGATCGCAACGGCCGACCCTCAGGAATAGCCCTGTTCTGCTGCGGCGTAGCATATCCCGCCGGCCCTTCACCCGACAGCCCGTACATTTAGGACATTGCCGAGATTCACCCGCATAAGGGAATGCCCGGGTCATGGATCTTCGACAATTGGTAAGCTCGGCACCGCGCATGGTCATCGGACCGCGCCGCCGCCCGCCGCCGCACCAGGGGAAGGCGCCCGCACGTGGGAGGACCGCCGGTTAACGCCACTCCACTGGCGATGATCCTGCACTGCCCCGACTTCTCCGCCGCGACACGAACGGTGGACGGTGAGTTCCGGCCGGTCACCGAGCTGATCGCCGAGCTGCTCGACCGGATCGACGCGTCCGCCGCTCCCCGGGCACCCGACCTGGTGGTGCTCACCGGCAACGTCGCCGCCCACGCCCGCACGGCGGAGTACGAGTTCGCCCAGGAGTTCCTCACCGCACTGTGCGACGCGCTACGGCTGGAGCGCCAGCGCATCGTGGTGGTCCCCGGCACCGATGACGTCAATCAGCTGAATTGCGAGGCGTACTTCCTGCGGTGCAAGGCGGACCTCGTGGCGCCGGCGCCGCCGTACTGGGAGAAATGGCTGGCGTTCGCCACCATGATCCGCCGATTCCACAGCTCCGAACTGCCCAAGGACCAGCCCTGGTCACTCATCGAATACCCGGACCTGCGGATAATGGTCGCCGGTCTCAATTCGACGGTCGCCATGACACATCTGCCCCAGCAACGGCACGGGCACCTCGGCGCGGAGCAGATCAACTGGTTCGCCGACCGGCTGAGCGCCGGGCCGCGCCGCGACTGGTTGCGGATCGGCGCGGTGCACCACCGGCCGGACGGGCCGCAGACCGGCCGGCTCACCGACGCGGAGGATTTCACCGACACCCTGCTGCCCCACCTCGACGTGGTGCTGCACGGGCGGGCGGACGACCCGGCCACCTCACTGCTGGCCGGCACCGGAGCCCCGGTTCTCGGCGGCGGCACAGCCTGGCGGCTCCTGGAGGCGTACCCGGGGCGCGTTCTGGTGCACGACCTGGGCTCCGGGGTGCTCCCGGCCACCGAGGCCTTTCCGCTGCCGCACCCCCCGTCGCGGACGGCTCCGGCGGGCCGGCTCCCCGCGCCCGCGCTGTCCCCCGTTCTGCGCCACCTGACCGGCCAGGTGGAGAAGGTGTGCCGGCTGCGGTTCCCGGACGACGACGTGACCCTGGTCGCGCAGCCGGGCGCGACCCGGGTGGCCTATCTGCGCATCACACCGGATCCGGCCAGCAGCGACCGCGGCCCGGTCGAGCAGCATCCGGTCGGGATCTGCGTGGCCACGCCGACCGCGGAGGACATCGAGTGGTTCGCCGGCGTGCTGGCGCGTTTCCGCAGCGGGGGCGCGGTGCGCCAGGCGGTGCTGGTGCACACCGGGCCGGCGGCCGGCGAGGATCTCGTGAAGTGGGCGGCGGACGAGCGTGGTGTCGTGCTGCGCACCTTCGCCGATTACCAGGTCGGCGACACCCTCAAGCGGTTCGCCGCGAGCCAGGCGGCCTGGCTCGCCCGCGACCGCGTCTACCCCTCCACGTCCTACGTGCCGCAGCGCTACACCGAGTTGCTGCGCGGTCCGCGGGGGCACTCCAGCGCGCTACCCGCCGACGACCTGCTGACCTGGCTCCGCCAATGGGTCGACGCCCCACGCGGACGGCTGGTGGTGGTGCTGGGCACGTTCGGCCACGGCAAGACGTTCCTGCTGCGGGAGCTGGCCCGGCGGATGCACGCGGACGGCTCCCGGACCATTCCGGTGCTGATCGACCTGCGCGGATTCGAGCGGGCGATGAGCCTGGACGCGCTGGTCGCCATCCAGTTCTCCCGGCACGGTCAGCGGAAGATCGACCTGGACGCGTTGCGCTATCTGTGGCGGGAGGGCCGGGTCGCGCTGCTCTTCGACGGCTTCGACGAGCTGGCCGCCCGGGTGAGCTACGACCGGGCAACGACCCATCTGGACACCATCGTGCAGGCGGCCGAGGGCCACGCGAAAGTCATCCTGACCAGCCGCGACCAGCATTTCCTCACCGACAACGACGTGTTTCGGGAGCTGGGTCCACAGTTCGGCGCGGAGCACCAGGTGGTCCGGCTGACCGCCTTCGACGATGCCCAGATCCTCGACTACCTCACCCGGCAGCTGCACGACGAGAGCAGCGCCCAGACCCGGCTCAGCCATCTGCGCAGCGTCAAGGATCTGCTCAGCCTCTCCCGCAATCCACGGATGCTCAGCTTCATCACGGAACTCGGTGACGAGGCGCTGGGCACGGCGGAGAGCGGCCCGCTCCCGCTCACCCCGGCCGGCCTCTACCAGCGGGTGATCGAACGCTGGCTGGACCACGAGTCGGAACGGCTCACCAGGCTCGGCGTCAACTCACCGCGCCGGCCACAACTGCTGACCGCCGTGACCCGCCTGGCGTTCCGCCTGTGGGACTCGCCGGAGGACAGCCTGAGCCTGCGGGACCTGGACGCCACCGCGGCCGCGATCGCTCAGGTGGCCGCCGCCCCGCCCGGCGCGTCGGCCGGCCTGGAACCGCAGGAGAGCGCCCATCTGCTCGGCTCCAGCACGCTGCTGGTCCGGGCCGGGGAGGGCCGGTTCACCTTCGTGCACCACTCGATCCGGGAGTGGCTGATCGCCCGCAGCCTCGCCGACGACCTCCCGCTGGGCGGCTCGCCCTCCGGCATGATCGGCCACTCGATGCCCCGGCTCATGATCGAGTTCCTCTGCCAGATGGCCGGCCACGACTTCATGGAGGACTGGGCGAAACGCGTGCTGTCCAACGAGTCGCACGCCACCGGCATCGCGCAGAACGCCCTGGAGATCATCAACTATCTGCGGGCACCGTTCGAGCGGCTCCGCATGTCCGGCGCCGACCTGCGCGGCAAGGACTTCACCGGCAGCAACCTCGCGTACGCGGAGATGATCGGCAGCATTCTGGCCGGGGTCCCGCTGGTCGGCGCCACCCTGGACGGGGCGGACCTGACCGAGGCGAACCTGACCGGGGCCCGGCTGGACGCGGCCTCGCTGCGCGGCGTCAAGCTGTACGGCGCGGACCTGACCGGGGCGAAACTGCTCGGCGCCGACCTGACCGGTGCCACGCTGACCCGGGTCCGGCTCCGGCGCGCGGCGATGGTGGCGGCCACCGGGACCGACCTCGACGAGTTGCGGGCCGCGGACACCCTCGGCGCCGCCCTGCCCGACGCCGCCACCGCCGAACCGCAGATCGCCTCCTCCTCGACCGTCAACGCGGTGGCGGTCTGCCACGGGCTACGACTGCTCGCCGGCGGCGGCGAGGACGGTGTGGTCCGGCTCTGGGACACCACCACGGGAACCCCGCTGCGGATGCTTCCCGGGCACACCGGGCCGGTCCGCGCGGTCACCTTCACCACGGACGGCCGGTTCCTCGCCAGTGCCGGCGACGACCCGGAGGTCCGGGTGTGGGACATCGCCACCGGCCACACCGTGCAGACCTTCACCGGTCACATCGACCGCATCCGCAGCCTCGCCTACAGCCCGGACGGGCGGCACCTGGCCGGGGCCGGGGACGACGAGATGATCCGGATCTGGGACACCGTCAGCGGCCGTACCGTGCACACCCTCAGCGGGCACTACGGGGGCATCCGGGGCATCGCCTACCGGCCGCGGGACGGGCGGATGCTGGCCAGCGCCGGCGACGACGAGACGGTCCGGATCTGGGACACCGTCAGCGGCCGTACCGTGCACACCCTGATCGGGCACATCGGCACGGTGCACGCGATCGCCTACGCGCCGAACGGCGAGCAGGTCGCCAGCGCCAGCGACGACCGGCAGATCCACATCTGGGACGTGGCCCGCCAGCAGGTGGTCCGGACCCTGACCGGCCACAACGGCTGGATCCGGACCGTCGCCTACTCGGCCGACGGCCGGCGGCTGGCCAGCGGCGACGACGACGGCAGCATCCGGATCTGGGACAACGAGACCGGTCAGGAGCAGGACCGGCTGGCCGCGCACAGCACCAACGTCTACTCCATCGCGTTCTTCCAGGACGGCCCGCTGCTGGCGAGCAGCGGATCCGACCGGACGGTGCAGATCTGGGACTCGGTCGCCGGCCGGCTGTCCCGCACCGTCCGGCACAGCGCCGGCGACTCGCGGGCGCTCTGTTTCTCACCCCGGCGGGACGACCCGTGGTTGGCGGTCGGTTCCGACGACGGCTCGGTGCGGATCTGGACCCGGGTGGCCGGCAACCCACCGCGGCTGCTCAGCGAGGGCGGCGATCCGGAGTCGGCGGTCCGTGCCCTCGCGGTCTCCGCGGACGCGCACTACCTGGCCGGTTCCGGCGAGGACGGCGCGATCCGGATCTGGGACCTCACCACGGCCACGATGGCCGGTCCGCCGCTGACCGGGCACGTCGGCCCGGTCCGTGCGATCGCCTTCACGCCGGACGGGCGCCTGCTCGCCAGCGGGGGCACCGACGGCACGATCCGGCTCTGGGACGTCCGCCGGGCGGGTGCGGCGAAGGCCTTCGCCGCGCAGCCCGATGCGATCACGTCGATCGCCTTCACCCCGGACGGCAAGCATCTCGCCAGCGGCGGCAACGACGGCACGGTCCGCGTCTGGCCGCTCGGCCCCGGCACCAAACAGATCGCCATCCGGCACCCCAGCAAGGTCCGGGCGATCGCGTTCTCGCCGGACGGCCGCTATCTGGCCAGCGCCGACCGGGACGGGACCATCAAGATCCGGAGCACGGTCGCGGGCGACGCCCAGCACGTGCTCAGTGGGCACAGTGGAGCGGTCAACGCCCTCGCCTTCGCGCCGGACGGCAGTCACCTGGCCTCGGCCGGCACCGACGGCACCATCCAGATCTGGACGGCCGACACCGGCGAGCTGGTCGCCACGCTGCCCGGCCGCTCCGGGTGGATCCACTCGCTGAGCTTCAGCCCGGACGGGCGGCGGCTGGCCAGCACCGGCGACGATCGGGCGGTCCGGCTCTGGGACACCCTGCACCATGAGCTCCGTGCGGTGCTGATCCCGCTGTCCGCCGGCGGCTCGGCCGTGCTGCTGGACAACGGGCGTTACGTGCTGAAACCGGAGCAGACCAGCGACGAGTACTGGTACACCATCGGCATGTGCCGGTTCGAGCCGGGCGAGTTGGACCCGTACCTATCCGAGCTGGCCCGGGTCCCGCCGGGGGCGCGACTCTGGTGAGCGCTCCGGGTGGCGGTCGAGGTGTTTCAGCACCTGGCTGGCCGCCCCGACGACGCCCAGGGGCAGGTTTTCCAGGTCGGCGCGCCGGAGCACGGTCTGCGCCCACCGGCGCGCGGTGGCGGGACCGACCAGGTGGCAGAGGAACTCCACCACCAGCGGCGTCAGCTCACGGCGCAGCAGTCCGCGCAGTCGCCCGGTGATCCGCTGCGGGTCCAGCTGCTCCGCGATCTCCTTGGCCACCAGCCATTCCAGGATCGACCGGTCGACGAACTGGAAGCGGTACTCCTCGTCGCGTACCAGAAGGGTGCCGGCGCCGAGCAGCCGTGCGGTCTCCCGCCGGCTCGGCGCCGCGGCGCCGGCGAGACGGGCCAGCACGTCGGCCGCGGCGCCGAGCGCGTCGGCGCCGAGCGCCGGCTCGCCCGACTCCCACAGCCGCCGGGCCAGGAAGGACACCGCCTGCCCGACCACCTGGGCCTTGTCCTCCGGGTTGATCCCGTCGAAGCCGCGGATGCCGTCCAGCCACTTGGTGATCATGCGGAGGTAGAGCTTCGCCACGTTGTCGGTCTCGTCACCGACCGCGGCGGTCCGCAGGTCGTCCTCCTCGATCTCGGCGATGAAGGCGAGCATCCGGGGGTTGCGGGCCGGCCCCATCAGGCCGCCGACCTGCCGCATCAGGGCCAGCCGCCGCTCGGCCCGCCGGGCGTCCCCGAGCTTGCGCGTCAGGAAGACCAGCATGTCCCCGCGCTGCAGGCTGGTCAGTTTCGCCCAGTGCACGGCCCCGGCAGCGTACGGCCGCAGCGCGTCCTTCAGCAGGGTCTCGTCCCGGCTGACCAGCACCACCTTCGCCCGTCCGGGTCCGACCCTCGCCCCCGCCTCCCAGCCGTCCACCCACCGTCGTGGTTCGTCCCGGGTGGTGCTGGCGGCCATGTCGTCGAGCCCGTCGCAGAGCAGCGCCACCCGGCCCTCACGCAGCAGGTACCGGCTCCATTCCAGGTCCATCCCCGGCGCGCCGCCGCCCTGGTACAGGTGGTAGGCGACGAGCTGGTCGAGCCCCTCCCGCCAGTCCAGGTCCTGCAGCCGGACCAGGATCGGCAGCAGCGGGCCGCGGTCGTCGTGCAGGCTGCGGGCGAGCTCCCGGAGCAGGAAGGTCTTGCCCATGCCGGCGGCGCCGACCACGCCGATCATCTGCCCCTCGGGTGCGCTCATCCACTCCCGGAGCCGGTTCAGCAGTCCCGTGCCGGGTGCGGACGGCTCCGGTGACCAGGCGCTGCCCTCGCCCGGGGGCAGTACGGCGTACGGCTGCGGCGCGTAGTGTGCCGCCGGATAGGCGACGTCCTCGGCCAGCTTGGCCGCCTCCTGCGCGGCGAAGCGGCGCAGCCTGCTGCCGATCTGGAAGTCGGCGAAGCCGAGGAGCTCGACGCCCTGCCTGCGGGCCTGTTCCCGCAGCGCGGGGTCGCCCGGTGGGGTGCGGCAGATCAGGATGGTGTCCCGGTCCGGGAATCCCGGCCGGACCACGTTCTCCCTGAACCAGTGCACCACCTCCGGGCTCGGCTCCGCGTCGCAGACGCCGATCCGGAACGGCGTCTCCCCGGCCGGCGCGACGGCGAGATAGCCGGCCACCGGATCGCCGGGAAGCGGTCGCGGCAGCGGATGCTCGTCGATCGTCCGTTCCCGGTAACGCGCCCGGTAGGCCCGGGCGGCCCGCGACACCAGGTCGGTGGGCTGTTCCCCGGTGGGGATCGCGGCGGCGGCCGGGGCCGGCTGACCGGCGGGCCACCAGTGCTCGCCGAACGCGTAGGACTCCGCCGTGTCCGCCAGCACCCGCACCGTGCCCGGCCGCAGGTCGACCACCTGGAATCCGGCATGCGGCCCGACTCCCGGGACCCCGGTGTAGCCGATCTCGTGGACCCCCGCGCCGGTGCCGTGCAGCACGACGTCCAGGTGCGGGATCAGCCGGTGGGCGAAGTCGTCGGCATGCCGGAGCCCGGTGCGGCCGTCCCCGGCCGGGTCGTGGTGGAGCAGGCCGACACGCAGCCAGCCGCCCTGCTCGTACTCGCTGAGCTGGTCGCTGAACCACTCGATCTGCTGGTCACCGAGGTCACCGTAGGCGTCGCCGTCGCGGTGGCTCACCGGCATCGTCGAGTTCAGCGCGGCGACGACCGTCCGCAGTTCCGGGATCGGCATCAGCTGCCAGGGCTGGTGGGGCAGGAAGGCGGTGGCGCCGGGAAGCTGGGCGGTCAGTGCGGCGTACGGCTCCCACTTCGGCCAGTACGGCCAGGTCGGCGCGGCGCCCTCGGCCGCACTGGTCAGGAAGTACAACTCACAGTCCACCAGGTTCACGTCGGACATGCCGGGGACCGTGATGGTCCGCCCCGCCGGCACGTCCAGGTCGGCCCGCAGATCCTCCAGGGTCCGGTAGGCCGCCTGGTACTCCGCCGTGGTGGCCCGCGAGGCGGCGCCGCCCGGCACGGCGATCAGGTCCGGGGTGATCTCGTCCCGGCGGCAGCGGGCCACGATCTCGTCGATGGTTTCCCTGGTGGCGCCGGCGAGCCCGGTGAGAAGCAGCACGATGAGCCGGCCGGTGGACGCCTCACCGGCGGGTGCGCGCCGGCGGCGGGCCCGCGCCGAGGTGTCCCGGTCGACGGCCGGCTCCGGGTCGGTGGCCACGCGGCGCAGCACCTCGGCCTGCACCTGGGCGAAGGGCGGCCGCAACAGGGTGGCGTGCAGGCTGCTCACGGGGGCGGACGCCACGGCGGTGAAGGACGCGCCGGTCTGCTCCAGATGCCGCGCGATGTAGCCGGTGACCTCGGTGACCACCCGGCCCGCCTCGGCCAGGGTCAGCGTGCTCAACAGCACGTCACGGACGCCCGGACGGAACTCGAAGTGCTGTTCGGCGCCCCCGACGGCGTCCGCGGGCACCGGTTCGAGCAGTCCGCCGTACAGCACCTCGGCGAGGTGCGCGCGACGGGATTGGGGCAGCATCCGGGCCTGCACGATCCGCATCACGGCCAGGTTGAGCGGCACCGCCGCGGACAGGTAACGGGCCAGCCGGTAGGCCGGCACCGACGCCGCGCCGCGGAACCGGCTGAGCAGCCGGTCGGCCGGATCGGCGGTGACGTCAGCTGTCGGGGTCGCAACGCGGCCGTTCGCCGCGCCGGCCGGCATGACGATCGCATCGATGCCGTCGGGCGCCCGGCCGGCGACCAGGCTCGCCCAGGACCGCAGCCAGCGCGGTTCGATCTCCAGGATCGGCACCGGGACGGCGCCCTCCGGCAGGGTCCGGCGCCGCAGGGCGGAGACGAAGCCGTACTCGGCGGTGGCCGCGCCGGGCCGGGGTGAGGAGAGCCGGCCGGGCAGCGGAGCCAGACCGGTACGCCGCCAGAGGCGTTCCGGCAACGGCTGTAGGATCGCGACCGGCGCACGCCGCGCCCAGTGCCCGAGCAGGGCGGACATCTGCCCGTCGCGCCACGGCCCGCTCACCCCGTCGCTGAGCACCAGGATCAGATGGTCCCCGGTCCGGTCGGCGAGCTTCGTCAGGGATCGCGGGGAGAACCGGCGGTTCAACCGCAGCACGCCGACGGTGCCGTCGGACCGCACCGCCAGGTTGACCACCCGGATCGTCCGGAACGCGCCGAGCCGCTGGAGCATCGCCCGGACCTCCTGGCCGAGCTGGTTCCAGATCCCGCCGCCCGAACTCTGGTCCAGCACCAGGGTCAGGTGCAGCCGGCGATCCGCCGGCGGGCGCCCGGGGAGCCGGCGCAGCGCGTGCCGCAGCCGCCCACTCTCCGCAAGGGCGGCCAGGCCGGGCGCGGCGTCATCGGTCGGCATGCGGCTCCCCCGTCGGTGGCAGCAGCAGGGGCCGCGGCGGCCGGCGGCCCGGATCGTCCCAGAGCAGCACCACGTCCATCCCGCTCTCCGGGCCGCTGCCGGCCTCGGCGCGGTAGCGCATCTGCCGGATCCGTTCCGGGACCTCTTCCCGGGTGGCGCCGGCCAGCTGCTCGGTCACCGCCGCCGAGAGCCGCTTGCCCGGGCAGTCGTGCGGCTCCCGCGCGGCGCCGGAGACGCATCCGCGGCGTCGCCAGATCATCACCGGGATGCCGCAGGAGACCGCGACCTCGAGCACGGCGTCGCTGAGCGCGTCCTGCGGCGAGCGGGGCAGGACCACCACGTTGGTCGTCGCGGCGTCCTGGAACCAGGCGTGCCAGGACCGCGAGGTACGCCGCTCGGTGCATTCCACAGTGGTCAGCACGGTGTTCATGTCCCGGCCGTCGAGTTGCGCCCAGCGTCGCGCCCAGTCCGGGAGGTGGTAGCCCTCCTCGTCGTCGAACCGCTCGACCTCACGCACCACGACCGGGCTGGTGTGCCCGAGAACCGCCCAGTCGTTGCGGCCGGGTGCGGCCGGCCACTGCTCGACGTCGACGTCCAGCAACTCGACCGGGAGGACCAGCTCGATCATCGGATGCTGGTCGGCCGGCAGACCCCGGATCAGGGCCGGCAACCGGTCCTGCAGGTACTCCCGCAGCTCGTCCAGCGAGCGGTCCTTGTCGTCGCTCTCCAGCGAGCGGATCTGGTCCGAGAACTGCCACAGCTCGCACTGGTAGCGCCGCCGGTCGACCCCGAAGTGGCGCACGCAGACGATCACCGACGGCCGGGCGGCGGCCCGGTCCGGCCGGGTGCCGGCCCGCGCCTCGCCGAGCCGGGTCACCACCTCGGCCTTGTGCTCCCTCGGCGCGAAGTCCCGGGCCCACTGCCGCAGCCGCTCGGCGACCGGCGACGGGGTCCGGGACAGCGCGATCACGTAGGCCAGCGCGCGGGGGAACCGGTTCACCGGCGGCACCATCTCGGACAGCTCGACGAGCACGTCGCCGTAGTCGTACATCGGGTGGCGCGGCTCGACCGCGAACTCGCCCACCACCGCCTTGAAGGTGGCCAGGTGCCGGGCGGGCTCGACCTCCGGCAACTGGCCGAGCAGCAGGCGCAGCTCGGCGTCGGCGTCCCGGCTGAGCGGGCCGGCCGCACCGGGCACGTCGTCGAGCATCATGTCCCACTGCGGGTTGCCCTGGTGGTAGAGGTGGTTGGCCCGCCGCGCCCGCTGGTAGGCCGCCGGCTCCATCACCAGCCGCAGGGCCCGCAACGGGATCACCACCCCGCCGGCGGGATGCCCGCGCCCCCGGGTCGCCTTGGTGACGGCGCAGACACCGCCGGTGGTGGCGTTGAGCACCGGGGCGCCGGACATGCCGGGCACGAGCTCGTCGGCGATGACCCGGATCATCTCGCCGTACTCCCCGCCGACGCGGAACTGGCCGGAGGCCTGGTCGGGCTCGTCGTGATAGATCCGGGCGTGGCCGAAGATCACCACGTCGTCCTTCAGCGACGGCAGCCGGTCGTCCAGCCAGACCATCGGATGACCGGGCGGCGACCCCAGCTCGACGACGGCCAGGTCGGGGTAGGGCACGGTGCCGGACTCGCTCACCTCCGAGGCCCACCGGACGACTCCTGACCGGGTGTGCTCGCGCCAGGTCACCTCGACCTCGGCCCCGATCGGTCCAGCGACGTGCGCGCACGTGAGGATCGTCCCGGGAGCGATGAAGAAGCCGCTCCCGTCGCTCTGCCCGGAGATCATCACCAGGCAGTCCTTCATCAGCTTGGTCAGCTGGTCGACCGCCGCCATCCCGGGTTACCCGGGCCGGTCGAGAGAGTGGGAAACGTCGATCAGTTCGCGCACGCTTCCCACGGTAATGCCACTGTGCACCAGCCAGTAGTCCCGTATGGACAGCGCTGGGTCACCGGGGCGTCACGGCAGGTCGCCGCGGATGATGCGGGACGCGTACGACTCGCTGTACGACTGCGACTCCGGACAGCGATACCGAAGCTTGTGCGCGAACGCCCCCTCCCGGATCGTCTGGAACATGTCCGGGTCGTACGGCTCGAACATCACCGCCTGCAACGCGTGCGGCGGTTTCGCGTTCAGCCGCTTCCCCGCGTCCCACTCCGCCCGGAACCGGTCGTCCAGGTGGTGCAGCATCTCGAAGAGGTGGTGGTGCAGGAAGTCGTCGATCAGCTCGCCGCGCAGCTCCCACCAGAGCAGCGCCGCCGCGCGCCACAGGTGCACCACGTAACTGTCCGGGCGGGCCGCCAGGAACCAGTTGGAGATGAACGGCCCGGTGTAGTTGAAGGCGAACGTGCCGCCCTGGGCCAGCGCCGCGTCGATGTGCGGGCGCAGCGGCTCGGTGACGTAGCAGGACGCCTCCACCCAGACGCCGCCGAACTTCTCCAGCAGCATCAGCCGCAGCAGGTCGGAGAAGCGAGCCCGGTCGCCGCCGAGCCGCAGGCGCACGTCCTCCGGCACGTCGACGTAGGCGCTGATGTTCGCGTCGGACAGCTCGTGCACGCCGAGGTTACCGGCCTTCAGCGCGGCCAGGCAGGCCTGCACCACGGGCGGGGCGGACGCGAAGCCCTGCGCCCAGTAGATGAAGATCGGCTGGTCGAACGTGCTGGTGATCGGGGCGGCCAGGCGCTGCGCGGCCTGCCGGCGGATCTGGTCCAGGTGCTCGGCCACGAAGACGCCGAGCTCGCGCCGGGCGCCGAAGAAGCGGACGTCGAGGTCGAGCACGGCCAGGCCGTCGAAGGGCAGTTTGGTGTCGTTCTCCAGGGCGGCGGCCGCGACCCGTTTGCTGTCCTCACGGCGCTTCAGCCGGTCGTAGGCGGAGGCCAGGGCGTAACCCCGCTCGTACGCCTCCGGTTGACGGGCCACCGCATCGCGCAGCAGCCTCTCGGCCGTCTCCCACTTTCCCTCGGCCAGGGCGAGGCGGCCCAGTTCGTACGCCGCCGAGCCGTCCGGGTCGCCGGCCTTGACGATCCGGCGCAGCACCTTGACCGCGGCCGCCTCCTGCCCCTCGGCGAGCGCGACCCGGGCCGCGGCCAACCGGTCACCGGCGACGTGTTTCTGCAGGTGACGAACCTCTTCGACGGCGCCTGCGCGGGCCTGGCGGACCGCCTCGGCCGCGATCGCGGCCGGGTCGGCGGAGGCGGACACCCGCAGCGTGCGGCGGGACGGTGAGGCGTTCGGCTCGCCGGTCCACTCGTAGGTGTGGAACAGGTCGTCGGGGGTGTCGCCGTCGAAGTGCTCGACCGGCGCACCGGTCTCGGTGAGCGCGAAGTCGTACCAGTGCACCACGCCACCGCCGCGGGCCATGCCGCTGTGCAGGCTGATCCAGGCGCTGGTGGCCTTGGCCGGGACGGTGAAGGTGACGCTGATCCGGTGATGGCCGAACTCGTTGCGGGCCGGCGGCGACGGCTTGAGCGTGCGCCGGCCGGCCTGGCCGGCCACGCAACCCGGCACCAGCCGCAACGCGGTCGGGTGCAGCGCGCCGGTCAGCGGCGCGGACAGGAAGACCGAGACGCTCGCGGTGTAGGTCGCGCCGGCGCGCATGCCGAGGCGCATCGCGCCGGGCGCCTCGTGACCGCCGGGCGAGACGAAGGTGTCGTTGGTGCGCCCGACCCCCTCGACCCGGACGCCGGACACCCCGGACCGACCGGGGACCTCGGCCACCTCGCACGAGTTGTGGGCGTGCACATGCACACCGCCGGCCTCGAACGGCCGGTCCAGCGCGCCCCGGAAGCCGGGATCCGGCGCCAGGTTGATCACCGTCGGCGCCGACGGGGTCGCGGGTTGCGGCGCGGTCCGCAACCGCTCCGTCGCCGCGGCCCGGATCCGGGCCAGTCTGGTCCTGAACATCCGGGGCAGTCTAGCGAGGCCTCAACGCTGCGAGACGCTCACAACGGCAGCACCACAGCGGACGGACGCGTGCCGATGCAGGTCACGGTCATCCGGTACCGCGCCACGGGTCCTCTGAAGACCACCGCCGGGGCCAGCGCCGGGCCGGGATCGACCTGCTCCACGGTGAAGCCCGGGCGTGGCTCCCAGGAGATCAGCTCGGCCTTGCCGTCGGCACACCGGGCCAGCACCGAACCGCCCGGCGACTCCAGCCGCCGGCCCTCCGGGACCGCGGAGGCGGCCGGATCGCTGGGAGCGGTGCTCGGTCCCGGCTCGCTCTCGGCGGGCAGCGACGGCAGCGAGAGCGAGGGCATCGGGGCGGGGAGGGCCGAGACGCCGGCGCTCGGGCCGGGCGCGCGATCCGGCCGGGTGGTCCCGGTGGCGGAGCGGGTGACGGCCGGCGCGTCGCCGTTCCCCTTCCTGGTCACCTTCGGTGACGAAGCCGGCGGCGCCGCGATCCCCGGCACGCCGCCGCGGTCGCTGTCCCGGCCGGGCCAGAGGAACGGCAGTGCGACGAGCACGGCCGCCAGCCCGGCGCCGGCCAGCACCTTCTTGCGCTTCCACCAGCGGGGTACGCCGGACGAAGGCGTACCCGTGGCCGGGGCCTCCAACGGTTCCGGCGCCGTGGCGAGGACGGTCGGTGGCCCCGTGAGCGCGTCGACCACCCGGGATCGACGGTCGCGGCCGGTCATCCGTACCTCATCGGGGTCGTCCACACTGGCGGCCTCGGCCGCGTCGCCGAGCAGTTCGGCCACCTCGATCGCGTCCGGCCGGCCGGCCGGATCCTTGGCCAGGCAGCGTTCCACCAGGTCGGCGACCTCGACGGGCACGCCCGGCAGCGGCGGCATCGGCTCCGGTTCCAGGTAGATGTGCGCGCTGAGCATCTGGGTGGTGGTCTCGACGCTCCACGGCGCCATCCCGGCGAGCAGGCGGTAGAGCAGCACACCGAGGGCGTAGACGTCGGAGGCGGGCTCGATCGCGCCGCCGGTGAGCCGTTCGGGAGCGAGGTAGGCCGGGGTGCCGAGCAGGGCGTCCTCGGGCGAGGCCGGCCCGGCCACCGCGGCGATGCCGAAGTCCACCACCTTCGCCCCGCCCGTGGTGACCATGACGTTGGCCAGTTTGATGTCGCGGTGCACGAGACCCTCCTCGTGCGCCACGGCGAGTGCGGTGGCGACCTCGCCGCAGATCCGGAAGACCGTGCGCGGCGGAATGCGGCCGCGTTTCACCCGCTGTTGCAGGGTCGGCCCGTTGATCAATTCCATGACCACGTACGGAACCCGCCGGCCGTCCTCCTCGGATTCCCCGAAGTCGTAGATCTGCGCGATGTTCGGATGCGAGAGGGTCGCCGCCGCCCGCGCCTCGTGCAGGATGCGGGCACGGAACCGGTCCTCGCCGGCATAGTGCCCGGCCAGCACCTTCACCGCGACCGGCCGGTCGAGCACCTCGTCGCGGGCCCGCCAGACCACCGCCATGCCGCCGCGGCCGAGCTCGTTCTCCAGCCGGTAGCGACCGCCGAGTTTGCGCTCCGCCTCCACCCGAGGCAGTCTGCCGAAATGCTCGGGGAATCGCACATCCGGGCCGGGCCGAATGCCATTCATCTTTCATATTCCACGGGCACCCGGATATCGTCGCCAGATCCGCCGTCGACCTGGCAGGGGGCGAGTTGAATGCCGATCTCGAAACGACAGCGGGTGGCCGACCGGGTGCTCAGCAGACTGCTCGGCCAGACCCCCGCATTGACGTCGTATGGGGTCGAATCGGTCCGCACCCCGATGCGGGACGGAATCGAACTGGTCGGTGACCATTTCATCCCCGAGAGTGACCAGCCGCGCGGCACGGTGCTGATCCGCACGCCGTACGGGCGGGGTCTGCCCACCTCGGCCCTGAACGGCCGGCTCCTGGCGGCCCGCGGCTATCACGTGCTGCTGCAGAGCGTGCGCGGCACGTTCGGCTCGGGCGGGACCTTCCGGCCGATGGCCCAGGAGACCGAGGACGGCCGGGACACCGTGGCCTGGCTGCGCGACCAGCCGTGGTTCGACGGGCGGCTCGCCACGCTCGGCGCCTCCTACCTCGGCTGGGCACAGTGGACGCTGATGCAGGATCCACCGCCGGAGCTGCGCGCCGCGGTGATCTACGTCGGGCCGCACGACTTCCGCGAGGCGGTCTTCGGCACCGGCGCGTTCACCCTCGGCGACTTCCTCGGCTGGAGCGACCAGATGGCCCACCAGGAGGACGGTGGCGGGCTGCGCCGGCTGCTCAGCATGGCCACCGCCCGGCGCCGGATCGCGCCGGGCCTGACCGGGCTGCCGCTGCCCACCGCCGCCGTGCCGGTGCTGCGCGGCCGCGCCCCGTGGTACCGGGAGTGGCTCGCCCACCCGGACGGCGACGACCCGTGGTGGGAGCCGTACCGGGCCGGCTCGGCTCTGCAGCGCGCCTCGGTCCCGGTGCTGCTGATCAGCGGCTGGCAGAACCTCTTCCTGGACCAGACCCTCCAGCAGTACGCGGCGCTGGAGGCGCGCGGTGTCGACGTGGCGCTGACCGTCGGCCCGTGGACGCACCTGCAGGTCGCCACCCGGGCTGCCGGGCAGGTCGCCCGGGAGAGCGTCGCCTGGCTGGACCAGCACCTGGCCGGCGGCCCGTCGGCCCGCAAGCAGCCGGTCCGGGTCCACCGCACCGGCGAGGGCGCCTGGCACGAGCTGCCGTCCTGGCCGCCGCCGACCGAGCCGGTCACCTTCCACCTGCGGGCGGACCGCTCGCTGACCACCGCCGCGCCGGCCCGCCCGGAGGGCAACACCGGCTTCCGGTACGACCCCGCCGACCCGACCCCGTCGGTGGGCGGCCGCACCCTGACCGGCTCGATGGGCGTGCGCGACAACCGCACGCTGGAGTCCCGCGCGGACGTGGTCACCTTCACCACCGACCCGCTGCCCACCGCCGTGGACGTGGTCGGCGCACCGGTCCTGGAACTGGCCGTCGACGTCGACAACCCGCACGCGGACGTCTTCGTGCGGCTCTGCGACGTGGACCGGCGCGGTCACTCCCGCAACTTCTCCGACCAGCACGTCCGGCTCGACCCGCAGGTGCCGGCCGGTCAGGTGCAGCGCCTCACGCTGACCCTGGACCAGTGCTTCCACCGGCTGCCGGCCGGTCACCGGCTGCGCCTGCAGGTCTCCGGCGGGGCCTTCCCCCGCTTCGCCCGCAACCTGGGCACCCCGGGCGATCCGGCGACCGGTCGGCATCTCGCGCCCTCGCTGCACACCCTGCACCTCGCCGGCTCGCACCTGCTGCTGCCGGTGGCGAGCTAGTCCGGTTCGCGCATCCACCACTCGGTGAACTGGCGGGCCTGCCCGGTGTGGTCCAGCCGCAGCACCCACATGTTGCGGTAGACCCGGTCCGGGTAGGTGGTGGTCGCCTCGATCACGGCGAGTTCGTCGGTGACGATCAGCGGGTGCCAGGAGAAGGCCGTGGTGCCCGGCTCGTCCTGGCGCTCCAGCCAGCCCGTCACGATCGCCTCGCGGCCCACCCAGGGCTTCGCGTACGGCTCGGTGAAGTAGGCGGCGTCGTCGGCGAAGAGGTTCCGGACGTCGTCGGGGTCGTTGGACTCCCACGCCTTCCGGTAGTTGTCCACCCAGGCCGTCACCGCGTCCAGGCTCGTCATCGCGATTCCTCTCGTCGTCCTCCCCTGCACCCACCCTGCCAGCAACCGGGCCTAAGGTCGTCGGCATGACCGAAACCTGGCGTCACCTGCCCGCTCCGGCCCGGCCGATCGCGGCCGCGGCGACCGCCGCCGTCGAGGCCGTCCGGGCCGGCAACGCGGCCGCGCTCGACGACGCCACCGAGCGCCTGGCGGCGCTCGACCCGGCCCCGACCGGGCTCATCCTGGGCACGGCGGTCCGGCTGCTGCTGGAGGACGGTCACCCCGACGGTCTGACCGCCGACGACGTACGGGCGGCGCTCGCCAGTTGCGTACGGTCGTGGCCGGCCGCCGATCCGCAGGTGGTGCTCTGGCTGCTGGCCGGCGCGCTGGGCGTGCTGGAGGAGGACGGCGCCCCGGCGCCGAAACCGGACGTCCTGGCCCGGCAGGCCGCCGTGCTGATCGCCGACCTGCTGGCCGGCCGCCCGGTCGCGCCCTGGCTGACCGCGGCGCTCGCCGAGATCGAGCGCAGCCAGCTCAACGATTAAAACTTTGCAGGAACTGCAAGATCCCGCGTAGCCTCGCCGGGTGCCCTCCTCACCCGAACGCCCGGCCGGCCTGCGCGAGACCAAGCGCAGGCAGACCCGCCTCGCTCTGATCACCGCCGCGCTGCACCTGGTGGACGAGCGCGGCGGCGCCGACCGGGTGACCGTCGACGAGATCAGCGCGCTGGCCGAGGTGTCCCCGCGCACGTTCTTCAACTACTTCCCGACCAAGGAGGACGCCCTCGTCGGCGACCCCCTGGAGGGCCGCACCGACCCCGCGGAGCTGCTCCCGGCCATGCCGCCCGGCACCCCCGTGCTGGACGCCCTGCTGACCGCGCTCGGCCCGGCGATGACCCAGATCCAGGAGGACCGCGAGCTCTGGCTCCTCCGGATGCGGGTGATCAACGACAACCCGCAGCTGCTGCCCCTGCTGATCGCCGCGGCCGCCACCGCCGAGCAGCGGCTGGCCGAGGCCGTCGCGCAGCGCACCGGCCTGCCCGCCGACCACCCCTTCCCGCCGCTCGCCGCCGCCGTCGCCAGCGC
>NZ_JBEZZB010000094.1:26072-40764 GCF_040638955.1 Actinoplanes sp. NPDC024001 | reverse complement strand
TGCACCGTTGGAGGCCTTCATCTGTTCACAAGATCCGTTGCCGATCGTCAGATCGAGTGGTCACACTTGCTCGACCAACGTCCCCGGACATCACATCTAGATGGCCATGTCGACGAACCGGGACAGGTGCAGCTGGGCTGCCACCGTCACCGTGTCGGTGGGGCCGTTTCGGTGTTTGGCGACGATGAAGTCGGCCTCGCCGGCGCGCGGGGACTCCTTGTCGTAGTAGTCGTCGCGGTGCAGCAGGATAACGACGTCGGCGTCCTGCTCGATCGATCCACTTTCACGGAGGTCGGAGAGCTGGGGGCGCTTGTCGGTTCGCTGCTCGGGGCCACGGTTCAGCTGACTGACCGCGATCACCGGGCACTCGATCTCCTTGGCCAGCAGTTTCAGGCCACGGGACAGCTCGGAGACCTCCTGCTGACGGCTCTCGGTCTTTTTCGGCGAGGACATCAGCTGGAGATAGTCGATGACCAGCAGGCGCAGGTTGTGGCGCTGCTTGAGGCGCCGGGCCTTGGCCCGGATCTCCATCAGGTTCATGTTGGGTGTGTCGTCGACGAAGATCGGCGCCTGGCTGATCTCGCCCATCCGGCGGGCCAGTTTCGTCCAGTCGTCGTCGGAGAGCTGGCCGGATCGGAGGGTGTGCAGCGGCACCCGCGCTTCGGCGGAGAGCAACCGCATGACCATCTCGATCTTGCTCATTTCGAGCGAGAAGATGGCGCTCGCGCAACCGCTCTGGATGGCCGCGTTGCGGGCGAAGTCCATGCTCACCGTCGACTTACCGAGACCGGGGCGGCCGGCCACGATGATCAGCTGGCCGGCGTGCAGGCCGTTGAGCAGGCGGTCGAGGTCGACGAAGCCGGTAGGCACACCGGTCATCACGCCGCCGGCGGCGCCGACCGCCTCGATCTCGTCGAGGGTCGGCTGGAGCATGTCGCCGAGGGCGGCGAAGTCCTCGCTGACCCGTTTCTCGGTGACGTCGTAGATCGCCTGCTGGGCCAGGTCGACGATGTCGTCGACGTCACGGCCGCCGTTGCCGCCGGTGCCGTAACCCAGCTGGACGATCTTCGTGCCGGCCTCGACGAGGCGTCGCAGGATGGCCCGCTCGGAGACGATCCGCGCGTAGTAGGAGGCGTTGGCGGCGGTGGGGACGCTCTCGATGAGCGTGTGCAGGTAGGGCACGCCGCCGATGCGCTGCAGGTCACCGGTGTCGGCGAGCGCGGCGGCGACGGTCAGCGCGTCGGCGGGCTCGCCGCGACCGTAGAGGTCGAGGATGGTGTCGAAGATCGTGGCGTGCACCGGCCGGTAGAAGTCGGTGGTCTTGAGGATCTCGACCACATCGGCGATCGCGTCCTTGGAGAGCAGCATGCCGCCGAGCACGCCCTGCTCAGCCGCGACGTCCTGCGGCGGGGCCTTGTCGAAGCCCCCACCGCCACCGCCACCACCGTTACCGCCACCGCCGCCTGGGCCCTTGCGGGGCTCCTGCGACGGCGGCCGGGACTCCGGTCGCGCGTCATCGGTGATCGACACCCCGGACTCCCTCCGTCGGCCATGGCCGCCATCACGATCGAACAACTCGGGTACGACACTTTCGGCTGATCCGGGCCCCTGGTTCAGAAGAACTCTCGGATCAAAGTGCGTGTTCGAGGCTGGACCACTGTACGAATCGGGTCGCCACCTGCCCAACTACCGCGGTGGACGAGTCTCGGGACAACCTGTGGACATCTGCCCTCAGCCTGTGCACACCATGTGGACAACTTCTGGGGACAGCGCCCCGGCTACCGCCCTCAGCAGGACTTTTACCGTCCCCACCTGTGGAGGCAGAAAAGGTTCTGGATCAGGGGAAATACCCTCGGGCGTGAGCAAGCCGTCGCGCTGAGGCGTTGCGGTTCCGTCGCGCGCACGTCACCCTTTTCACGTGGACCAACGGGAGTGGGACTACGGCGCCCGCATGTCGCGCGACCGGCGCGCTGCGGAGGCTTGGCCCACCCGGGAGCCGGAGGTCGCCGAGCCGGAGCCGCGATGGGCCTCGCTCGCCGACACCGGCAGCCTGGCGCCCAGTGAGGAGGCGCTGACCTGGCAGCGTCGCGCTGACGCATGGGCTCAGCAGGCCGAGGTCGAGCCCTACAACGGCGGCAGCCAGGCGATCGAGCCGGCCAACCGGTGGTCCGAGGTCGCCTCCACGGGGCGCCCCACGTTCCCGGCCGACGGGGTCGGCTGGCGCACCCAGACCGCCGAGTGGCGGGCCACCGGCGCCCGCTGGCGGCAGACCACCGAGTGGCGTTCCTCGACCGGTTCGCACGTCTGGCGCTCCACCACCGAGGCGTGGCGCAGCCAGGACGAGTTCACCCCGGAGAGGGAAAAGCCGGCGATCACCGGCACCGCCTGGCCGACGCCGGAGACGGACCCCGCCACCAACGACGTCTCCTCCGCGACCCCGTCCTGGCAGCAGCCGTCGAGTCAGACGCCCTCGTGGCAGCAGTCGTCGAGTCAGACTCCCTCGTGGCAGCAACCGTCGGCGCAGACGCCGTCCTGGCAGCAGTCCTCGGCTCCGACGCCCTCCTGGCAGCAGCCGTCGGCGCAGACCCCGCCGGCGCAGATCCCGTCCGCGCAGACCCCGGCGTGGCAGCAGCCGGCGAGCCCGGCTCCGTCCTGGCAGCGCCGCGAGGCCGAGGACGTGCCCTCCTGGCGGCGATCCGAGGATCCGGGCCGGGCCACCCGGCCGGTCGAGCAGACCTGGTCGGAGACCACGACCCCGTCCTGGCAGCAGCCGTCCGCGCCGGCGCCTTCCTGGCAGCGCTCCACCGAGCCGTGGAACCGCGGCGCCGACCAGCAGCCACCCGGTGAGAACACCACCGGCCTGGCCCGCTGGGAGCGCACCGATGCGCCGGGCTGGCAGACCTCCCCGGTGGAGGACGCCCGGCACCTGGTCCGCGAGGACGACCGGGCCGCCTGGCAGCGCGAGTCGAGCTATGCGGAGCGGCCGCCACGGCGCGGCCGGCGCCGCGCGCCGGAGACCGACGCCACCCCCTCCGGGGGCACGGGCTGGTCCACCGAGGCCGACTCCGGGGACAACTGGGCCCGGCACACCGACACCGGCAACATCCAGCTCTACGCCGACCCACCGCAGCCCACCTGGGGCGCGCGGGCCGAGGGCTACGAGCAGCCAGGCGGGCGACGCAGCCGCCGGGACGAGACATCCCGGCGCGGCACAACCCGGATTCCGTACGGGGAACCGACCAGTGCCGTCCCCTCGGCGTACCCCGGAAGCCCCGCCGAGACGCCGCCCCCGTCCCCGGACGCCGGCTCCCCGGACCGTTCCCGGCCCCGGCGCGGACGCCCGGCCCGCTACAACGCGAACGCCTCCGACTGGCGCGAGGACACCGCGTCGTGGGAGGCGGAACCCGACACCAGCAACTGGACCCGCGACCCGGACACCGGCCAGTGGAGCCGCGCCGAGGACGACCCGCGCGTGCTGGCCTGGCGCGCCGAGGCCGCCCGCCGCGAGGCGATGAAGGAGGACGGCGAGGAGAGCGCCCCGCCGCGCCGTGGCCGGCGTCCCGACCCGCCGAGCGGTGGCGTGCCCGGTGGCCCGCTGCCGGCGAGCGGTGTTCCCGGTGGGTCCGCCGCGGAGGCTGCCTGGCCGGCCAGCGGCAGCCCGTCCGACGCCCGCATCGGCGTCCCGAGCACCCGGCCGCGCAGCTCCATGCCCGGCAGCACACCGTGGAGCGGGGCTGCGGCGCCGAGCGTTCCGGGCGCCTTCGATCAGGAGCGGGGCCGTCGGCACCGGGACGAGAGCTACGGCGCCGCCGAGCCGCCCACCGGTGGTGGCGGCCGCCGCCGTGCCCCCGATCAGCCCGCCCCGGAGCCCTGGCAGCCCACCGCTGACCTGCGGCCGAGCCGTCAGTCGCGGCGGCAGAACGCCGAGCCCGAGGAGTACCCGACGGAGAGCTGGCGGCAGGGTCCCCTGCCGCCGCGCCAGGGTTTCGGCACGCCGCGCGAGTTGCCGCCCGGCGGACGCGAGGGATACCCGCCTCGTGAGCTGCCGCCAGGCGGACCGTCGTGGGGCGCTCAGGAGCCCCGTCAGCCGTCCGGCGGCCCGTCCTGGGCGGAGCCCTCCCGGGAGACGTCGTGGGGCGATCAGGAGCGCCGTCAGCCCTATCCGCCCCGGCAGCAGCTGCCCTCCGGCGACCCGTCGACGTCCTGGGGCGAGCAGGGTGGTCGCCCGCCGTACCGTGATCAGGGCCCGCCCCGGGGAGTTCCCGCCGGTGAGCCGTCCTGGGCCGAGCAGGAGCCCCGTCGGCCGAACGGTGCCGCTCGCGCGCTGCCGGCCGGCGGCTCGCAGTGGCCCGACACCGGCCGCCAGCCCTACCCGCCTCGGGAACTGCCCGCGGGCGCTCCGTCGTGGGCTCAGCCGGAACCGGAACCCCGCCGGACCGGCTTCGGATCCCTGCGTGAGCTGCCCGCCGGCGGTTCGGCCCGGCCGGAGCCGCCGCGCGAGCCCGCCGGTCCCTCCTGGCAGGAGCCGCGCCGGCCCCAGGCATGGTCGGAGCAGCAGCCCTACGGTGGGCAGGGCGCCACCCAGTGGCCTGACCCGCTCAGCCAGCCGCGCCGGGCCAGTGCGCCCGCCTACGGCGCGACCGAGAGCCCGAACGGGTACGACGACCGCGACGATCCGCCTGCCGGGGCTGGCTACGGCCAGGCCCGCGGGGCGACCGACTGGCTGAGCACCGAACGCGCCGCCCGCCGCGGCGCCCAGTATCGCGACGGCGCCGGGCAGGACGGTGAGACCGACTGGCGCCAGGAGCTTTCCCGGGACAGCGCCCTAGCCGAGGGTGAGTCCCGCCGTTACGACACGTCGGACTTTCCGCCCTTTCGGCCAAGCGGCTCAGCAACCGTGGCCGGACCGTCGAACCTGGCGCTGAGTGCCACCTCGGTCATCTCCCGCGTGCCGGAGGCCCCGGCTGACGCGCCGGAGGAAGAGGACACCTCCTGGCCGCCGCGCCGCACGACCGGCGCTTTCCAGGGCACCGGCTCCTACGAGCGGCGCCCGGTGGGCAGCGGGCTGGTCGCCGGCCGCGGCACCGACCTTCTCGACCCCGACGACGACGAAGAGGACGAGCAGTCCACCGGCGGTCCGCTGGCCGCGGTCGGTTACACCGTCGTCTGGTACGGCGTGCCCGTCATCCTCTTCGTCGCGGGCATGTTCCTGCTGAACAGCGGGCAGCGCACCCACGCCCTGGACACGCTGGCCGACGCCGCGCCCGAGTTCGGTGTCTCGCTGGCGCTGAGCATGCTGGTCGCCCTCTGCCTGCGCTGGGCCACCAGCGCCTGGAAGTCGGCCAGCGTGGGTCTGGCGGCCGCGGTGGTGGGTGGTGGGCTGGCGACCGTGCTGAGTTCCGCCATCACCGGCAACAGCCTCAGCTAACCGGCATCCGCCCAGCTCCGGGCGCCGCGACAACGCGCGGCGGCGCTGGGTAATGCGCAACGGCGCGCCAGGAAGACCTGGCGCGCCGTTGTGGTGTGGCTTTGTTACTTGGCGGCGACCACGTTCACCGGGAACGTGGCGGTCACCTCGGGGTGCAGCTTGACCTGAACGTTGTACGAGCCCGTGGTCTTGATGTGACCGGGGAGCTCGAGACGACGACGGTCCAGCGCCGGGCCGCCGGCGGCCTTGACCGCGTCGACGATCTCGGCCGGGGTGATCGAGCCGAACAGGCGGCCGCCGTTGCCGGAACGCGCCGACAGCGTGACCTTGAGGCCGGCGAGCTGGCCCTTGACCTCGTTGGCCTGACCCAGGTCACGGATCTCGCGAGCCTCGCGGGCCCGCTTGATGACCACGACCTGCTTCTCGGCGCCCTTGGTCCACTGGATCGCGAAGCCCTGCGGGAGCAGGTAGTTACGGCCGTAGCCGTTCTTCACCTCGACGATGTCGCCGGGGGTGCCGAGGCCCGACACTTCCTGCGTGAGGATGATCTTCATCTCGGTGCCCCCTCTCAGCGCGCCGTAGCCGTGTACGGCAGGAGCGCCATCTCGCGGGCGTTCTTGACCGCGCGGGCGATCTGCCGCTGCTGCTGGGAGGTCACACCGGTGACGCGGCGGGCACGGATCTTGCCGCGGTCGGAGATGAACTTCCGCAGGAGCGCGGTGTCCTTGTAGTCGATGTAGGTGATCCCGTCCTTGTCGAGCGGGTTCACCTTCTTCTTCGGCTTGCGAAGCGCCGCAGCCTTAGCCATTGCTCTTAACTCCTGAACTCAAGAAAGCCCGAAGGGCTTAGAAGGGAGGCTCGTCGTCGAACGAGGAGTTGCCGCCGCCACCGCCGGAGCGGTTGCCGCTGGAGGCCGGTGCAGCCGAGGCCCAGGGGTCGTCGTCGAAGCCGCCGCTGTTGCCGCCGCCCCGGTTGCCGCCGCCACTGAACTGCCGGTTGCCGCCACCACCGGAGGCGCCGAAGCCACCCCCTCCGCCGCCGGAGCGGCTCATCTTCTGCACCTTCGCCGTGGCGTAGCGCAGGGACGGGCCGATCTCGTCGACCTCGAGCTCGATGACGGTGCGCTTCTCTCCCTCTTTGGTCTCGTAAGACCGCTGGCGCAGCCGGCCCTGCACGATCACCCGAGCGCCGCGCTGCAGCGACTCGGCGACATGCTCGGCGGCGTCACGCCAGATGTTGCACGCGAGGAAGAGTGGCTCGCCGTCTTTCCACTCGCCGGACTGACGGTCCAAGGTCCGCGGCGTGGAAGCGATGCGGAAATTGGCAACCGCGGCACCCGACGGGGTGAAGCGCAGCACGGGGTCATCGGTCAGGTTGCCGATGACCGTGATGGTGGTTTCTCCTGCCATGAAACTTCTCCTCGCCGCTTCAGTCGTAGAGGCAAAGGGTCTCAGGACCCTCTGACAAAAACGCCTCAGCGGGTCTCGGGACGGATGACCTTGGTACGCAGGATGGACTCGTTGAGCCGGAGCTGACGGTCCAGCTCGGCCACGGCCTCGGGCGTCGCCTGCAGGTCGACGACCGCGTAGATGCCCTCAGCCTTCTTGTTGATCTCGAACGAGAGCCGGCGACGGCCCCAGACGTCGAGCTTCTCCACCGAGCCACCCGCGGTCCTGATCACGTTCAGGTACTGATCGAGCGACGGGGCCACGGTGCGCTCCTCGAGCGAAGGGTCGAGGATCACCATGAGTTCGTAATGACGCAAGACGTTCTCACCTCCTGTGGGCTATGCGGCCACGGTCTCTCCGTGGCAGGAGGTCTTGTGTCGAACGCAGAAGAAAGCCGTGGACAGTGCCCATGAAGAGCGAAGGCGCCCACGGCGAACACACTGCGAACCGAGCCAGCATACCCAGGTCGGGCGCTGGGCCCAAAAACGACGACCCCGTCCGGGGACGAGGTCGTCGGGAGAAGAGCCGCGGGGCGTCCGGTCCGATTCGTTGGGTGGGACCTGGGGAGGAACGACCACACCGATGAGGTTGGACGCGTCCGCCCCGCGGAGCCTTCACGCAGGAGCTTACGCGATGTTTGTACGAGATGCACGTTGCGACACGATTGCCCGAATCGCGGCGGTTGAGACGCCAAGGACGCAGATCAGGGCGGTCAGGCCGAGCAGGCCGATCGGGCGGCCCTCCCGGATCGGCCCGACCGCGGCGATCGGCTCGGCGAGCGTGCCGCCGGCCGAGGCGACGGCCGGCGGGATCGGGGTACCCTCGGCGGTCGGCTCCACCGCCTGGGCGCTGGGCGCCGCGGGAACGGAGGCGGCGGCGGGGGAAGCCGTCGTCACGGGCAGGAGCGTCCGCCGGTCACCCGGGGGCATGCCTGCGAACGCCGGCTCGCCGATTCCCCCCGTACCCCGCACGGTTTTGATCTTGAGGCGCGGGCTGGCGCCGCCCTGCGGCATAGCCTGCGTCGCATCGGTCGCGGCCCGCGTCGTGGAAGCCGGCCGGGACTCGGCCGCCCGCCGGGTGGACTGCGTGGTGGCGCGCGCCGGGCGCTGCGCCGGAGAGACCGAGTCGGGCAGCGCCGAGCCGGCCCGCGACCCCGCCGGCGACCCGGAACCGGCCGGCTTCGACATCATCGTGGAGGCGCTCCCACCACCCGGGGCGGGCATCGGATCCGGCTTCGCGGACGGGTCCGGCGAAGCCGCCGTGACCAGCACCGGCACCGCGTCACCGCCGTCCGCGCAGTCCGGCGTCAGCAGCACCGACGTGGTGCCGCGCCGGAACACGACCTCGGCCGAACCGTTGTCCGGAACGGTGCCCTTCGGCGTGCCGCCGAGCCGGAGCCGGGCGTCGTGACCGGTCCGGTTGAGCACCGTGACCACGGTCTCGGCCGGGACGGTCAGGGACTCCACGTTCGGGCGGGACTCGCAGGCGAGACCGAGCACGCCGCCGTCGAAACTCACCCGGCGGCCGCCCTCGTCGATCTGCTCGGCGCTCGCCGTCCCGTTCGTGAGCAGCGGCGCGCCGAAGATCAACCCGCTCAGCATCAGCGCCGCCACCCGGTATCGGAACTGCCGCGACATGCACCATCCCCTAGTCCTCCGCCGGTCACGCCGGCGTCCGTCAAGCGTGGTCGGCGAGGCCCGTGGCAGGTGATCTCCACCCTCGTGAATGCCTCGCCGGAAGAGGTAACGAGGAGCGGCGGAGCACGGTGACGCGCGGGGAAAGCGTCGTACCCGCGTCGTAGGCTCGTCCCATGCGCATCGGAGCCCATGTCGATTCCGCCGACCCGCTCGCCGAGGCCGCAGCCCGCGGCGCGGAGGCGGTGCAGTTCTTCCTCACCGACCCACAGGGGTACAAGTCGCCCAAACCGCGCGAGGACGCCGAGCGGCTGCGGGCGTCCGAGGTGGACATCTACATCCACGCGCCATACATCATCAATGTCGCGACGCTCAACAACCGCATCCGCATTCCGAGCCGCAAGCTGCTGATGGCGCACGCCAAGGCGGCCGCCGAGCTCGGCGCGAAAGGCCTCATCGTGCACGGCGGGCACGTCGGCGCGGGCGCCGACCTCGCCGCCGGCTTCGCAAATTGGAAAAAAGCCTTTGAGTACGCGGAGAGCGACGGCGGTCTGCCCCTGCCGGTGCTGATCGAGAACACGGCGGGCGGCGACAACGCGTGTGCCCGGCGGTTCGACGCGCTGGCCCGGCTCTGGGAGGCGGTGGGGCCCTACGGCGCCGGGTTCTGCCTGGACACGTGCCACGCCTTCGCCGGCGGCGAGGACCTGGTCGGCGTCGTCGACCGGGTCAAGTCGATCACCGGGCGGATCGACCTGATTCATGCCAATGATTCCAAGGGTGCGTTCGACTCCGGCCAGGACCGGCACGACAACCTCGGGAATGGGAAGATCGACCCGGAGTTGGTGGTCGCCGCGATCCGAGCCTCCGGAGCTCCGGCCATTGTGGAGACCCCCGGCGGCGTGGAAGGCCAGACCGCCGACATCGCCCTTCTGCGGGAGCGGGCGGGCAGCTGACGTGAGCGGCACGGGAGGGCCATGACCGAGCAGCCGAAACCGATCTCGCCCGCGGTGGGTGCGGGGGAGGACGGGTCTAGCTCGCCTGCGCCGGCGACTGGGGTTCCGGGTCGTCAGGGGGGCAGGTCGCCCGGCGCGGTCGATGAGGCTGCGGGTGGTGGTGTTGCCGTGCAGCGCGGCGCCACCGATGGTGGCGGGGTGGCTGGTCTGGCGGGTGCCGCCGGTGAGGCTGGTGGTGGCTCCGCGGGGGCGGCTGATCCGGTGGGGGGCGGTGAGGCGGGCGCGAGTGCCTCTGCGACGTCGGGCGGTCCTGCGGCAGGGCCTGGTGTGACAGGGGCGAGTGCGGCGGAAGCGGGCGGCAAGGTCGGCTCGGGTGGCGAGGCGTCAGGTGGCATGGCTGGCCCCGGAGGCCAAACCCAGAGCGGCAAGGCCGGCTCGGGTGACCAGACGCAGAGCGGCAAGGCCGGCTCGGGCGACCAGACGCAGAGCGGCATCGCTCGCCTCGGCGGCCAAACGCCGGGCGGCATGGCAAACTCCGGCAGCCAAATGGCGGGCGGCATAGTCGGCTCCGGCGGCCAAACCCAGGACCGCATGGCCAGGTCTGGCAGTCAGACGGCGGGCGGCATGGCTGGTTCCGGCGGACGGGGCCTGGGTGGCAAGACAGGCTTATCTGAGCAGGCGATCGCCGCGAGGTTAAGCGCGGCTGCCGCCGGCGGGGCGGCTGATGGCGGTCGGGCTGATAATCCCGCGGGTGACGGCGGGAAGGCCGCGAGCGAGACCGGCTCGTCCAAGCCGCGGCGGTGGTTGGGGATCTTCGGCGGGAGGCGTGCCTCGCGTCCTCGTGAAGCCGGCACTGATCAGACGGCCGGTGCGAAAGCGGACCCGGGCGCGAGGACCGGTAAGGGCGAGACAGGCCCGGAAGCGGCGGGCGCACGAGCAGCAAGCATGGCGGCCGCAGGCGCGGGAACAGCAGGCACGGCTGCGGCGAGCGTAGCCACGGCGGCACCAGGCGCAGGAGCAGCAAGCGCTGCGGCCGCAGGCGCAGGGACAGCAGGCGCAGGAGCAGCAAGCGCGGGAACGGCAGGCGCCACGACGACGGAGCCGGCGGCGGCAGGCGCGGCGGGTGAGGTTCCACAGCAGACGGCTGGTGGGGGCAAGGGGTCCGCGAAGGCTGTTCCGCGGCAGCGGAAAAAGCTGCCCAACACCCGGCCGGCTGGCGCGCCGCCGGATCCGTGGACTGCGTTCGCGGCGATTCCGGAGCAACCGCCTGGGCGTTTCCGGCGGGCGACGCGGGTGGTGCGCCGGTCGCTCGTTCACGAGTATGCGCTGGTCATCTATGCCGGGTCGCTGCTCGCGGTACTGATGACCTGGCCGACGCTCCGCTATCCGCTGCACACGCTTCCGCAGGACCTCGCCGACCCCGCCCGGCAGGCTTGGCAGGTCGCGTGGGCCGGGCACATCCTCGTCACCGATCCGATCCGGCTGTGGCACTCCAACGCCTACTACCCGGTGGCGCTGAGCTTCGGCTTCGGCGACAGCCTGCTGGGTTATGCCCCGTTCGCCATGATCGGCGACGGACCGACGGCTGCGGTGCTGCGGTACAATATCCTCTTCGTCGCCGCCCACGCCCTGCTGGCGATCGGCGCCTACGCCCTGGTGCGCCAGCTCGGCGCCCGGCCGATCGGGGCCGCCGTGGCGGGGGTCGCGTTCGCCTACGCGCCGTGGCGGCTGGCCCAGGAGGGGCACCTCGACGTCATCTCGGCGGGTGGCATCCCCCTCGCCCTGGCCATGCTGGCCCGGGGCCACGGCTGGTCGATGCGCTACGGGTTCCGGCCGGAACGCCGGCACGTCGGCTGGGCCGCCGCGGGCTGGGCAGTCGCGACCTGGCAGATCAGTCTCGGGTTCTCCCTCGGCATGCCGTTCGCCTATGTGCTGGCGATGATCCTGCTCGTTCTGCTGGTGGCCTCGGTCATCCACGGCACCCGGCACAACGGCAAGACCTCCCTGCACCGCTTCCTGCGCGGCAAGCATGATTCGCTGCTGGGCTGGCGGCTCGTGGCGACGGACACCCTCGGCGCTTCGATCTTCGCCGGGGTCGGGCTGCTGATCGCGGTGCCCTACGCGCTGGTTCCGGACGTGGGAGCACGGCTGGAGGAGATCCGCTTCTTCTCGCCACCGCTGCGCGGCCTGCTGATCGGCCCGGCGGAGTCGCGCGTCTGGGGCGCCTCGCACGTCGTTCCGCGGTCCACCCTCGGCTGGGCGGCCGAGATGTCCCTGCTGCCGGGCTTCGTGCTGTACGCGCTGGCTCTGGCCGGTCTCGTCTTCTCGATCTGGCGGCTGCGGCACCGGATCCTGCTGTTCCTGGGTCTGACCGTCGCGGTGGTGCTCACCCTCGGCACCAACTTCTTCGGCGGGCGCTGGACCTATCTGCCGCTGCTCGGCAGCTTCCCCGCCTCGTTCGACCTGCGTATCCCCGGCCGGATGATGCTCTGGGTGACGCTGATCCTGGCCATACTGGCGGCCGGTGCGGTCGACGACTTCGTCCGCCGTGCCGAGCACCTGGCGGCTCAGCGTGTGCCACCGTGGCCCGGCCCGTGGATGCGCACGGCCATGCTCACCCCGCTCGTCCTGGTGGGGCTGGAAGGCTGGAACGCTACCGCGCACCCGGTCGTGCCCGCACAGCCGGCCGCGATGCGGACGGTCACCGGCCCGATGCTGGTGCTGCCGACCGCCGAGATCTCCGATCAGATGGTGCAGCTCTGGTCCACGTCCCGGTTCGAGTCGATGGCCAACGGTGGCGGCACCTTCGCCGGTGCCCGGCAGAACGAGTTGCGGACCCGGGTCGCCACGTTCCCGGACGCGGCGAGCATCCAATACCTGCGGTCGATCGGGATCTCCACGGTGCTGCTGCTGCGTGACGAGGTGGCGGGCACCCAGTGGGAACGCGCCCGCGACCTGCCGGTGGAGACGCTCGGCATCGAGCGGCAGGACCTGCCGGACGCGGTGGTGTTCAAGCTGAGCCGCGCGGCTACGGCCGAGCCACCGTCGAACGGCCCGGGGACTAACCCGAGCCAGCAACCGTCCCCGGGAACGAGCCTGGGCCCGCCCGGGACAAACCCCGGCCAGCAGCCCGCGCCCGGAATCAACCCCGGCCAACAGCCGCCTGCGCCCGGAACGAACCCGGGCCAGCAGCAGCCCCTGCCCGGCGGAACCACGCCAGGCCAGCCGACGCTCGGCACCACCACCCCGGGGCTGGGCCAGCAGCCGCCGACCCCGACCACACCGGGAGTGGTCCAGGCGGCGGGCTGACACCTCCGAAAACCCGGCCCCGGGCGGCCCTCGGACCTGCGGCGCCGCAGATCCGGACCCGGTCAGCCACGCTGGACTGCGGCGCTGCGGACCCGAATCCGGTCGGCCATGTGGGCCGGCCGGTCAGCCAAGGCGGCAGGTTGTGCCGTCTCAGCGCAGCAGGCAGGTGACTCAGCCCTTGACGACCCCTCCGGGCGCCGCGACGGCGCCGGGCGGTGGGTCGGAGGGCGCCTCGACCGGGGCCTCCTTGGACCGCCCGACACCGAAGGCCCGGCGCAAACCGCTCACCCACCCGACATCGGGACCGTCGAGCGGCCCCGCATCCGGGTCGACCCCGTCGTAGGACTGCCGCACCACATCCAGCTCCGGCCGCCAGATCTCCCGGATCACCAGCCCGCACAGCACCGCCACCGTGACGAACCGCGCCGTCGAGGCCAGCACGAACGTGCCCTCCGGGATGACCGTCTTGCCGCCCGCGCCGATCAGCTCGGCGTAGAAGGCCGCCAGATAACCCACCTCGGCGATCGTCCACGCGATGATCGCCCCCCACTTGGGCCGGGCCAGCACGATCAACGGCAGCAGCCAGAGCACGTACTGCTGCGACCACACCTTGCTGAAGAGCAGGAACGCAGCGACCACCAGGAACGCCAGCTGCGACAGCCGAGGCCGGCGCGGCGCGAGAAGACCGAGCAGCAGGATCGCCAGGCAGGCAACGCCGAACAACGCGTACGAAAGATTGTTGAGCGTCGGAATGTTGTTGCTCAGCCACTGGAACGGCCCCTGGTCGCCACCCGCCCCGGTGTTCCACTTCCCGTCCAGATACCGCCCGATGTACCAGAACGTGCCCCAGTCGATCGGCCGCTCCGAGTTGAGCCGGAAGAACCGCAGCCAGCTCTCGTGATGCCAGTAGAAGACCGGGAAGTTCACCGCCGCCCAGGTGATCGCGGTCGCCAGGAACGAGCTGATCCATGGCCGCAGCCGCCCGGTGCGCAGGGCCAGAACCAGGATCGGCCCGAGGATGAAGACCGGCCACAGTTTCGCGGCGGCGCCCAGCCCGAAGAAGATGCCCGCCCACACCGGCTTCCGCTTGACCCACACGTAGAGGCCGATCGCGGCGAGCCCGATCGCCAGGAAGTCCCAGTTGACGGTGGCGGTGAACAGCACGATCGGCGACAGCGCGAAGATCGCCGCATCCCACGGCCGGCGGCGCCGCAGGGCGAGGATGACCGCCACGGTGGCGATCGCGAAGAGCGAGAGCACCAGCGCGTTGGCGTTGTAGAACCAGGTGCCCTGGTTGATGTCGGGGTGGCTCTCGCCGTACGAGTGCACCGGCAACCCGAGCGCGCCCATGAAGTATCCGGTGACCACCGGGTATTCGACCGGGTGGTCAACGTAGGGCACCTTGCCCTCGTTGATGCCCTCGGCGTAATAGAGCGCCAGCACGTCGGTGTAGCAGTACCGCGTGTACTGGAAGTTCTTCTGCCAGTTCCCGTCCATGCAGGGTGACTTCTGCACCCAGGAGAGCGCCAGCACCAGGCACGTCATCGCCAGCACGATCCGCGGCACGGTCCAGAACCGGCCGGGCCGTTTCTCCGGCGGCACGGCGTGCGAGCCGAGCGGTCCACCGATGAACTGGGACAGCCCCCGCACGAATCCGTCCGAGGTCGCTCTCGAGACGTCAGGCCGGTCGGTGGACGGTTGCACGCTCATGACTTGGCATCATGCCGCATCCGGCGCTCCGATCGGGGACTGGCCGCGCTACCACACCGATCTTCACAGGACAGTGAAAAGAAACGGCGGGGGGCCCCCCCGGCGGGGTGGGGGGGCCCCGGCGCGGGGGCCCGCGGGACGGGCGCGGGGGCGTTTGGGGGGTTGGGTTTAGCCCCCCCCGGGTTGTCGGGGGGCGCCAGGGGTGGTGAG
>NZ_JBEZZB010000094.1:673-26062 GCF_040638955.1 Actinoplanes sp. NPDC024001 | reverse complement strand
GCACCCGCCCCCCGCCCCCTCGCGCGGCCCGCCCCCCCAACACCCAACACCCTCACACCAAAATAAACCACCCCCGCCCCCCCCCAGCGCCGCCCCGGCCCCCCCCCCCCGTACGGGTCAGCGGACGTCAGTCGCCGTCGTCGTTGTCCTCGTTGTTGTTACCGCCGCCGTTGTTTCCGGGGCCGCCGTTGTTGTTGCCCGGGCCGTTGTTGTTCCCGCCGCCGTTCCCGTTGCCGACCTGCTGGCAGGCCGGGAGGTCCGGGAACTGCTGGCAGAGCAACTGGGTGGCGGGGTCCACCTCGGGTTCCGGCGGCTTCACGCCGTTACCCATCGCGTCGGGGTTGCCGCCTTCGATCCGCTGCGGGAACTTCTCGACGTCCCAGTCGAGCTCCTCGGTAACGGTATTGATGAACTCTTTCCAGATGTCGGCCGGCGTGCCGGAACCGAACATGTCCTTGCCGTTGTCCTTGAGCTCGACCTTGTTCTTCGCGCCACCGACCCAGACGGTCGCCGCCAGCTGCGGGATACCACCGACGTACCAGGTGTCGCCGTTGCCGGCGCGGCCCTTGTCGTCGTCGTACTCCCAGGTGCCACTCTTGGAGACCGCGTCCCGGCCGTTGCGCAGGGTGTTGCCCTGGTCGCCCGGGATCTTGCCCATCACGCCGAGCAGGTCGGAGGTCTGCGCGGCCGGGAAGACCTGCTTACCGTCGACCTTCGCCGACTTCCACGGCAGGTACTTGCCGGTGTTCGGGTCGAGCCGCTTGATCGACTTGATGAAGTGGACGTCCTGCCGGACGCCGCCGTTGAGGATGGTGGCGACGCCTGCCGCGTGCTCCAGCGGCAGCACCCGGAACTGCCCGAACGCGACCTCGTTCGAGAAGTTGGACTTCCAGTTCGACTCCTTGGTCTTGGTCAGGTCGACCATCTTGCCGTCGTTGGTCCACATGTGCTCGACGCCGGCGGCCTTGGCGGCCGCGATGACCTTCTCGTGCCCGATGGTGTCGGCGATCCAGTAGAACGGGAAGTTGTACGACTTGATCGTCGCCCGCTCCAGGTCGCAGTACTCGATCTTGCCGCCACAGAGAGTCGACTCCTCCGCACCGGCATTGCTGATCCTGTCGCGGCCCTCAGGCTTCAGCTTGCCGTTCCAGATCGACTTGAAGGAGAGATCCTTCTGGAGGCCGGCCATCAGGGTGTAGATCTTGAACGTCGAGCCCGGCGACTGGCCGCCCCAGTCCACGATCCCCGAGCCGTCACCGGCCATGTAGCCGCCGTAGTCCGTGCCGTTGGGGTCGTCACCGCCGTAGTAGCCGAGCACCGCGCCGGTCTTCGGGTCGATACCGATCACCGCGGCCTGGTAACTGGCCGGCTTGCCGTTCATCGGCGACGTCTTGCTCTTGCGCGAGCCCGCGGCCTCGGCGGCCTTCTGCACCTTCGGGTTGATCGTCGTGGTGATCTGCAGACCACCCTTTTTCAGATCATCCTCGGTGACACCGAGTTTGCGCAGCTCGTAGTCGACGTGCCGCATGATCATGCCGACCGGCTTGCCCTCAGCGCAGGTCTTGCACTTGCTGCTCGCAGCCTTGGCCTTCGGGTAGGCGCGCTTGTCGTACACCTCCTGGGAGATCCACTTCATCTCCAGCATGTTCTTCATGGTGTACTCCCAGCGCTGCTGGGCGTCGGCCGGGTTCACCGTGGGGTCGTAGCCACGGTGCGTCGACGTCGCGTACGGCTGCTTGATGATCGAGGCGATCACCGCGGCCTCGTAGGCGTTGATCTCCTTCTTGCCACTGCTACCGCCCGTGACCGCCGACTTGTTGAAGTAGCCCTGAGCCGCCGCCTCGACGCCGAGCCGGCCCTGTCCGAGGTCGATGTAGTTCAGGTACAGACCCATGATCTGGTCTTTGTCGTACTTCGACTCGAGCTTGCGGGCGATCACGGCCTCGCGCAGCTTCCGGCTGTAGCTGATCTCCTTGAGATCGGCCACGTGCCGGGCGTACTGCTGGGTGATCGTGGAGGCGCCCTGCTTGTCGCCGCCGGTGAAGTTGTTCCACGCGGCGCGGGCGATGCCCTTCATGTCGATGCCGCTGTGGTTGTAGAAGTTCTTGTCCTCAGCCGCGGCGACGGCATACGCCATCGTCTTGCTGATGTTCTGGTACGGGATGTTGATACGCGGCTCGCCCTGGGTGTCGAGCACCTGGTTCGCGGAGTTGTAGATGACGTTCATCTGGTCCTCCGCCTTGGGCGTGGGCAGATCGACGTCATCGAAGAAGTAGGTGCCGCCGACGATGCCGACGCCCAGCATGATGACCAGCACCGCAGCCGCGGCGGTCAGGATGTTGGCGCGCCGGTATTTCTTGTCGGCCTTGCTGCGGCCCTTGCCTCCACCGCTGAGGCCGCCACCGCCCGGACCACCGGGACCGCCTGGTCCACCCGGTCCCCCTGGCCCGCCGCCTCCCGGTGGCACCGGCCGGACCGCCGCGCGGGCCACGGAGGCCCGCCCACCGGCGGCCGAGGCGGCGCCGACCGAGGCGGCACCCACCGAGGCGCGCCCCGGGGACGCGGCCCCCACCGATGCCCGGCCTGCTGAAGCGCCGCCCACCGACGCACGCCCACCGGCGGCGGCCACCGAAGCCGATCCCGCGGGACGCCGGTACGCGTCCGGCGCGGGCCGGCCCAGGCTTGGCTCGTCGTCAGGCGTGGAAGCAGCGGACGGCCCGGGCACTCGGGCCCGGGCTCGTGCGGACTGCGGATCGCCGTACGCGTTCATTTCTTCACACCTACCGGTCGCGGGGGCGCGGCCGGTCGACCCGGATGGGCCTTCCCGACGGTGCGCCACGAGCGGGCGTTTTCGGCTACGAACCACGCAGCCGCTTTGTCAAATGACCGAAATGACCAATAACGGCGCTGGCTACCCGCATCGGTCACAATCCTGTACACGTTAGCGATCTCTAACCGGTTCATCGGCGCCCCTCCCCGTGATGTGACACCCGACCCGTTTGCCCGGGGTCGACAGAACCGGAGGAGGCAAGGCCGTCGCGGCCGAGAACGTAGCGTTCGATCAGGTGGTTCCAGGCGCACGAGCGGCAGACCTCCACCACGAAGACCTGGAACTCACGGAGCGTCATCGCCAGCACCGGCAACTCGGCCAGTTTCCGGGCCTGGCCGGCGGACTGTTTGAGCTCCTCGCCATACACGTAATGCACCAGCGTGAGGTTGTCCCGGCGGCAGATCGGACAGCGCTCATCGGTCGGCTCGCCGTGGTACGTCGCCGCGTTTCTCAAGTAAGGAGACGCGTCACAGACCTCAAGCGTGCCGATTCGCCCGTTCCGAACGTCACGCAGTACTGCCCGCCTTTGTAGCGAGTAGTCGACGACCTGCCGCTGCGTGCGCATGGCGAAGAGAGTACGCGGTCACCGCGAACCCGGCGACAGTCATCACGGAGAGTGGCGTGGCGACTCCGGAGCATGTCCGAGTTGCGCACTGCGGCGGGCCGATCTACGGTTGCGATGTATCGGGCCGATACATCGGGACATGCTTCACTCGGACGCTCAAGGGGAGGGCCGGTGCTGGAACTGGCGATCCTCGGCCTCCTGCAGGAGGCTCCGATGCATGGGTACGAGCTCCGTAAGGAACTCGCCACCAAACTCGGCACTCTGCGGGCCGCCATCAGTTACGGGACGCTTTACCCGACGTTGAAGCGGCTGAAGCTGGCTGGTTGGATCAGCGAAGCCGAGACCAGCAGCGACATCATTCCCCCGATGACCAGCAAACGGGGCCGCGTTGTCTACAAGATCACGGCCGAGGGCAAGGAGCGGTTCGCCGACCTGCTGACCCAGACCGGTCCGGAGACTTATGACGACGCCGGCTTCGGGGTGCACTTCACCTTCTTCTCGCGCACCGACCGGGCCACCCGCCTTCGCATCCTGGAGGGCCGCCGCCGCCGGGTCGAGGAGCGCCGGGAGGGCCTGCGTGAGGTTCTGGCCCGTGCCGCCGATCGCCTCGACGCCTACACGCTCGAGCTTCAGCGCCACGGTCTGGACGCCTGCGAGCGCGAGGTCCGCTGGCTGGAAGAACTGATCACCAACGAACGCTCCGGTCGCACCCCCGCTTTCCGCAATCGCGCGGAAATCACCCCTGAACCACCGCGTCCGCAATCGGACCGGCCGTGATGAACAACAAGGAGGCAAACGCGATGGGCTCCGTCCGCGTCGCCATCGTCGGTGTGGGTAACTGCGCCTCGTCCCTCGTGCAGGGCGTGGAGTACTACAAGAACGCCGACCCCAACGACCGCGTCCCGGGTCTCATGCACGTGACCTTCGGCGACTATCACGTATCCGACGTGAAGTTCGTCGCGGCGTTCGATGTGGACGCCAAGAAGGTCGGCATGGATCTCAGCGAAGCGATCGTCGCCAGCGAGAACAACACGATCAAGCTGACCGACGTGCCGCCGAGCGGCGTCACCGTCCAGCGTGGACCGACCTTCGACGGTCTCGGCACCTACTACCGCGAGATCATCGAGGAGTCGACGGCTGACGTCGTCGACGTCGCGCAGGCTCTGCGGGACGCCGAGGTCGACGTGGTCGTCTCCTACCTCCCGGTGGGCTCCGAGGAGGCCGACAAGTTCTACGCCCAGGCCGCGATCGACGCCGGTTGCGCCTTCGTGAACGCGCTGCCGGTCTTCATCGCCTCCGACCCGGAGTGGGCGCAGAAGTTCACCGACGCCGGCCTGCCGATCGTCGGCGACGACATCAAGAGCCAGGTCGGTGCCACGATCGTGCACCGCGCGCTGGCCAAGCTGTTCGAAGACCGTGGCGTCGAGCTGCTGCGCACGTACCAGCTGAACTTCGGCGGCAACATGGACTTCATGAACATGCTGGAGCGCAACCGCCTGGTCTCCAAGAAGATCTCGAAGACCCAGTCGGTGACCTCCCAGATCCCGCACGAGATGGTCAAGAGCGACGTGCACATCGGCCCGTCGGACCACGTGCCGTGGCTGGACGACCGCAAGTGGGCCTACATCCGCCTGGAGGGCCGCTCCTTCGGTGACACCCCGCTCAACGCCGAGCTCAAGCTCGAGGTGTGGGACTCCCCGAACTCGGCCGGTGTGATCATCGACGCCGTCCGCGCGGCGAAGATCGCCAAGGACCGCGGCATCGGTGGCCCGATCCTGTCGGCCTCGTCCTACTTCATGAAGTCCCCGCCGGTGCAGTACAGCGACCACGACGCCCACGCGGCCGTCGAGGCGTTCATCCGCGGCGACATCGAGCGCTGACGCTCAAGATCTGAGCAGGCTCAAGCCTGAGCACGAAAGGCCGGCCCACCACGTGGGCCGGCCTTTCTCACAACCCCACATGGGTACGGCCGGAGCACCCGTCTGGTTCATCCCCAGGCCCTGGTGAGCGCGATCCGTGCCTCCAGCTCCAACAGTTGGCGCTTGCGGTCGAGGCCACCGCCGAAGCCGACCATCTTGCCGCCGGCGCCGACCACCCGATGACACGGCACGATGACCGGGATCGGGTTGTGGTTGCACGCCGTCCCCACCGCTCGCGCCGCCCCCGGATCACCCAGGGCCGTGGCGATCGCCCCATAGGTGATCATCTCGCCATAGGGGATCTTCGCGATCTCGCCCCACACCGCCCGCTCGAACTCCGACCCGCCCCGCAGGTCGAACGGCACGGTGAAGTCGGTCAGCTCACCCGCGAAATACGCACGCAACTGCTCCGCGGCCGCATGGTCGGCCGCCGGTGAACGCACAGCAGCGCCGAAGCGCACACCCACCACGACGTCGCCCTCGACAGCAACGCCGAGCGGCCCGATCGGTGACTCGACGACGAACACCCCTCAATACTGCGCCAGGGGTACGACAACTTTCGAAGCCCATGCAAGAAACTGGATGCCCCGCGCGTCTTACCCGCGGAGGTGACCGGTGAAGGAGTCACTCGAAGCGGAGTTCACCGCTTTCGTCGCGGCCCGGGGGCAGACACTGCTCCGGATCGCGCATGCCTTGACGGGGAGCCGGGAAGCCGCGGAGGACCTGGTGCAGGGTGCGCTGGCCAAGGCGTACGCCCGCTGGCCGCGGATCCACAGCGACGCCGAGGCGTACGTGAAACGGATCATCTACAACGACCGCGTGTCGATCTGGCGCCGCACCGGGCGTGCCGAGGTCTCGATGGCCGAGGTGCCGGAACGGGCCCACACCGGCCGGCACGACCACGACGTGGCTGAGCGGCTGGCGGTCCAGCAGGCCCTGCTCGCGCTCCCCGCCCGCCAGCGCGCCGTGCTGGTGATGCGCTATCTCGAGGACCGCTCGGTGGAGGAGACCGCCGAGGCGCTCGGGTGCCGCCCCGGAACCGTGGCGAGCCAGGCCTCCCGGGCTCTCGCCAAGCTGCGCGAGCTGACCGCGGGCGCCAACCGGCCGATGGAGGGAGCACGATGACCGAGCTGGAGAGGACTGTGCGTGCTGCCGTGAACGATCTCGCCCAGCAGGCCCCGCCGGCGCTCGACCTGGCCACCGCGGCCCGGGTTCGCGGCCGCCGGATCCGGCGCCGGCGGCAGGCGCTCGTCGGTCTCGCCGCGGCCGTGCTGGTGGGCACCGTGATCACCCCGTACGCGGTGCTGAACGACCGCCGGAGCGCCCCGGAGCCGGCCCTGGTCACGACACCGCCGCCGGCCCCGTCCGTCGAGCCCGCGACGACCGTGCCGTACGTCCGGGCCGGCGGTGTGAAGTGGTGGAAGAGCCCGATCGAGCTGCCCGGTGACCTCGCCGTCACCTCGGTGTCCCGCCGGGGCGTGGTGATGGATGAGAACGGGCAGGACGTGCCCGCCGCGGCGACCTTCAAGGAAGGCAACGTGGTGCTGGACCGCGACGCCGGTCGTTACCGGGTCCTGCCGAGCGGCTACCAGCATTTCGAGGCCGCACCGACCGGCCGGTACGTCCTGGTCGAGAACGAGGCGGCCAAGGTCGGTATCGCCGATGCCAGCACCGGCCGGGTCCGCATGCTCGACCACGGCTCGGGCGGCGGCGTGCAGTGGTCGCCGGACGGCAAGACCCTGCTGCTGACCCTCAACGCGGGTGGCTTCCGCCTGATCGACGCGGCCACCGCCACCCGGCGCGACCACAGCATCCCGGAGAGCAACGCGCTCTGCCCGGACTTCTGCTCCTTCACCTGGCTGCCGAACGGCAAGGAGGTCGCCCTGGCCCAGCGGGATCCCGCGGTGCCGCAGTCGGAGGACCGGCCGGACACGGTGCGCTCCATCAAGATCTACTCCGTGGACACCGGGCAGCTGGTGCGCGAGATCCCGGTGCCGGGCGTGCCGGTGGGTTCGACGGCCTGGTCACCGGACGGCCGGTACGTACTGCTGCGACCCGACGCATCGGAGCCGAACGGCACCCGGATCGCCGAGGTGGAAACCGGCCGCATCGTCGGCACGATCCCCGGTGAGCCGCGCGTCTACGTGCACGAGTCGAACCAGATCTTCACCATCGACGGCATCCAGGTGGGCCTCTACAACGTCAGCGGGCGGCTTCAGGCACGCATCGCCCTGCCCGACGACTTCGCCCGCCGCGAGGCCTTCATCGGCCGGCGTTAGGAGATGTGCCCCTGCTCGCGGGCCCACTTGAAGAGTTCCGCCTCGGCCTCGTCGCGGTCCAGCGGCCCGCGGTCGAGGCGGAGTTCCTTCAGGAACCGCCACGCCTGCCCGACGATCGGGCCGGGCGGCACCCCGAGCAGTTCCATGATCGCGTTGCCGTCCAGGTCGGGGCGGACCTTGGCCAGGTCTTCCTCGGCCGCGATCCGGGCGATCCGCTCCTCCAGCGCGTCGTAGTCGGCGGCCAGCTGGGCGGCCTTGCGCCGGTTGCGGGTGGTGACGTCGGAGCGGGTCAGCTTGTGCAGCCGGGACAGCAGCGGGCCGGCGTCGGTGACGTAACGGCGCACCGCCGAATCGGTCCACTCGCCCCGCCCGTACCCATAGAAACGCAGGTGGAGGGCGACCAGCCCGACCACCTCGGAGATGGTGTCCTTGGGGTACTTGAGCGCCTTCATCCGCTGCTTGGTGAGCCGGGCGCCGACCACCTCGTGGTGATGGAAGCTGACCCGGCCGTCCCGGCCGACCGCCTTGGTGGCCGGCTTGCCGATGTCGTGCATGAGCGAGGCCATCCGCAGGATGAAGTCGGGGCCCTCGTCGCCCTCGAGCCGCATCGCGTTCTGCACCACGATCAGCGTGTGCTCGTAGACGTCCTTGTGCTGGGCGTGCTCGTCGATCTCCAGCTTGAGCCCGGAGATCTCCGGCAGGAACCGGTCGGCGAGACCGGTGTCGACCAGCAGGCGCAGCCCGGCGATCGGGTCGGCGCCGATCATCAGCTTGGTGAACTCGTCGCGGATCCGCTCCGCGGTGATCCGGTCCAGATCTTCCGCCATGTCCCGCATCGCGGAGACGACCGCCGGATCCACAGTGAACTGCAGCTTCGCCGCGAACCGGGCCGCGCGCAACATCCGAAGTGGATCATCACCGAAGGAGACCTGCGGCGCCGAGGGCGTGCGGATCACGCGTGCCGCCAGATCCTGCAGACCGCCGAACGGGTCGGTGAACTCGTGCTCGGGCACCGACACGGCCATCGCGTTGATCGTGAAGTCGCGCCGGGAGAGGTCCTCCAGCAGCGAGGTGCCGTAGGAGACCACTGGATTGCGCGTCACCCCGTCGTAGGCCTCCGCCCGGAACGTGGTGATCTCGATCCGCAGGCCGTTCTTCTGGATGCCGATCGTGCCGAACTCACGCCCGGTCTCCCAGACCGCGTCGGCCCAGCCGTTCACCACGGCGAGCGTCTGCTCCGGGTGGGCGTCGGTGCAGAAGTCGAGGTCGTCGCCGAGGCTGCCGAGCAGCGCGTCCCGGACCGAACCGCCGACCAGGTGCAACTCGTGACCTGCGGTGGCGAACCGGCGACCGAGCTCGTCGGCGACGGGAGAGACGCGGAGCAGCTCGGCTACCGCTTTCTGCTGGGCGGTGTTGAGAACAGACATGGGATGACCAGCCTATCTGCCTTTAGTCCGGTCACAGGGCGGAGGGTGGGGTGGTTGGATGGCTGCCTTTAGTCCGGTCACAGGGCGGAGGGTGTGGTGGTTGGATGGCCGCAGTGGTGGTCGAGCCCGGCGGCGGGCAGGATGACAGGGTGCCGCTTCCCGAGGTGCTGCAACGTCTGATCCAGGAGCCCGAGTTCTGGACCGGCCGGCTCAGCCCGACCGACGACCTCCCGTCCCAGCTCCGCGTGTCGTTTCCGGTGGTGAACGGTTACGGGCTGGTGCTCGACATCGACTTTCCCTCGGGCGAGCGAACCCTCGGGCTGCGCTGTCCCGCCTCCAGCGAGCCGGTCCAGCTCGGCTGGGCGCCGGCCGAGGGGCCGTACCCGGCCGCACTGCGGTGGTGGGAGCTTGAGTCCTGCGCACGGGTGATCGCGCTGGCCGATCCGACCCTGCCGCACCCGGGACTGGTGGTCGCTCTGCTGTCCCCGTTCGCCCCGGCCACCGCGGAGGACGACGGGACCGCGATCGCGGCGGTGCGCGAGGCGGCGTACCGGTCGTTGCGCCGGGAGGTGCCGGCCGCCGTTCCGGCCGGGCCGGAGCAGGCGCCGCTGCCGCTCTTCACCGGTGAGCAGTGGTGGCCGGCGCCCCCGGCGCCGTCGCCGCAGGTTCTCGACGAGGCCGCGATCGCGGCCCTGAGCGCGCCGGCCACGGCGGCTCTCGCGGTCCGGTGGGACAAGCGTTTCCCGCACGAGCAGGTGGCCGATCTGGTCAGCCGGGCGGCGGCTCAGCTGCGCCACCTGCCCGACGAGCAGTGGTACGCGCAGACGCGCTCACTGGCTCGCCGGATCGCGGACTCCGGTGACCTGGTCTCGGTGCCGGCTCTGCTCGGGGCGCTGACCGAGGCAGGATGCGACCATCCGACGGTTTTGGATGCGCTGAGTGAGCCTCTGGTGCCTCTGGAGGCATGCTGGATGGTGGAAACCCTGGCCGGAGCCGAGCCCGGCACCCTCCTGCGTCACCAACTGTGACCTTCCCCCTTATGGTGGATCGGACATCGGCACGCGTGGAGGAGGCTCGGGTGAACGGCGGCCTGTACCGCAGCACGCACGCGGCGCCGGATGGTCGACCGCCGGCCGAGGACGGCGTCACCGTCGTCTCGGTCGACGCCCAGATTCCCGGCGGTGACCAGGCGCTGCCGCCGGAGGAGGTGCCGGCCGGCAAGAGTGACGGCGGCACCACCGGGCAGAGCGCGATCATGGCGGCCGGCAGCCTGGTGAGCCGGGTGATCGGCTTCGTCCGCAACGCGCTGATCGGCATGGCTCTCGGCGCCGGCGTCGGCGACGCCTACACCAGCGCGCAGTTCCTGCCGGGCCAGATCTACGAGTTGCTGCTCGGCGGCATCCTCTCCAGCGTCCTGATCCCGCTGCTGGTCCGCCGCCGCAAGGCCGACGCGGACAACGGCCAGGAGTTCACCCAGAAGCTGCTCACCTTCGCGGTCACCTCGCTCGGCATCGCAACGCTGCTGGTGGTCGCGGCGGCCCCGGTGATCACCGCGATCCAGGCCAGCGACAAGAACACCGACGCGTACCGCGACCTGGTCACCAACTTCGCCTACCTGATCCTGCCGATCATCTTCTTCACCGGGCTCTCCGCGCTGATCGGCGCGGTGCTCAACGTGCGCGGGCACTTCGCGGCCCCGATGTGGGCGCCGATCCTCAACAACCTGGTGATCATCGCGACCTGCGGGGTGTTCCTGCTGGTCTTCGGCACCGACGAGAACCTCAGCCCGGAGACCGTCACCGCCGCCCAGATCGCCCTGATCGGCGGCGGCACCCTGCTCGGCATCATCGTGCAGTCGATCGGTCTGCTGCCGGCCCTGCGCAAGGTCGGCTTCCGGTGGAAGTGGCGCTGGGACCCGCGCGCGCTCGGCCTGCGCGAGATCGGCAGCCTGGCCGGCTGGATGCTGCTCTACGTGGCGGCCAACCAGGTCGCCGTCTTCGTGGTGGTCCGCCTCCTGAACGAGGTGGCCGGCAAGGGCAGCGCCAGCGTGCTGGCCTTCAACAACGTCTACCTGCTGACCATGATGGCGCACGGGATCATCGGGGTGTCGGTGATGACCGCGCTGCTGCCGAAGATGAGCGCGGCCGCCTCCGAGGGCCGTTACGACGAGGTCAGCGCCGACCTGAGCCGCGGCATCACGCTCACCTCCGCGGCGCTCGCCCCGATCGCGGTGCTCTATGCGGTGCTCGGCGCGCCGATCGCGGTCATGCTGTTCCAGGGCGGCAACTACAGCAACGACGCGGCGCTCGACACTGGCACGGTGCTGACCGTGGCCGCGTTCGCAGTGCTTCCGCTCTCGATCAGCTACCTCTGCACCTATGCCTTCTACTCCCTGCAGGGCAACCGGACGGTCGCACTGATCAACCTGCCGGTGGTGGCGGTCCGGATCGCGGCGTACTTCGTGCTCGCCGCGGTGCTGGACGAGTCACTGTCGGCGGCCGGCATGACCGCGGCCAACGCCCTGTCGTACCTGATCTCCGCGTTGATCTCGCTCGCCGTGCTGCGGCGCCGGATCGGAAGGCTGAATCTCGGCACCGTCGCGGTGTCGCTGATCAAGGTGGCGGTCGCCGCCGCGATCGCGGCCGGCCTGGGTTATCTGGTGCTGAAGCTGCTGCCCGGCACCGGCCGGCCGGACGGCCGGCCCGAGGCGCTGGTGCAGCTGGTCGTCGGCGGCGCGGTGGTCCTGATCGCCTATCTGGGCGCGGCGCTCGCCCTGCGGATCCGGGAGATCAGCCAGGTGGTCGGGATGGTACGCCGCAAACTCGGGCGCTGACCGGCCAGAAGCCCGTCCCGATCCGGCAAAACCTGACCGAATTGCAGGCGTTTAACCGGTTTCGTCCGCGCGGACACCGATGCCGCGCCGGGGGGACGACCTGCCAGACCCTGGCTTGGTGCGGGTATGGTCGGTGTCGGCATGTGCTTAGGAGCACCTTGTCCTGAGCTCCGAGGAATGCACCACCGAGGGAGGACTGGTGACCCAGGTCGGCGAAGGCCACGAGACCGCGGCCGACGAGGCCGGACCGGTCTTGACCTTCGGTGCGCCCACCGTCGGTGAGATTCTGGCCGAGCGTTACCAGCTGGAAGAGCACGTCAACAACGACAGTGCCGGCCGGCAGGTCTGGCGCGGCATCGACGTGGTGCTGCGCCGCCCCGTCGCCGTGGTGCTCCGGCATCCCGGTGGCAGCTCGGCGACCGAGATGCTCCAGGCCGCGGTCGCCGCGAGCCGGGTCATCCACCCCAACCTGGTCGGCGTCTACGACGCGATCGACGAGGAGGAGCGGGCCTACGTGGTCCGCGAGTGGGTGGACGGCGAGTCGCTGCGCGACATGATCGGCGCCGAGGGCCCACTGGACCCGGCCCGCGCCATCGCCATCGCGCACGCCGTGGCCGACGCCCTGACCTCGGTGCACGCCACCGGCATGGTGCACGGCAACGTCCATCCCGGCAGCACCCTGATCGCCGACGACGGCCGGGTGGTGCTGGCCGACGCCCGGGCCGACTCGGCCGACACCGTCGAGACCGACATCCGCGCCGTCGGCGGCGTCCTCTATTTCGCGCTCACCGGCCACTGGCCGCACGCCGAGGTCGGCCGCTCCGCGCTGCCCGACGCCAACCGGGACAGCACCGGCAACCCGGCCGCCCCGCGGCAGGTCCGCGCCGGCATCCCGGCCTACCTCGACGATCTGACCATGGACCTGCTCGACCGGCGGGTGGCCGCGCCGGCCGCCGACGCGCTCACCGCCGAGCTGGGCCGGCTGGACGCCGCCGCCGAGGACGAGGAGTTCGAGGACGTCGGCCCGCTGCGGTTCGTGCAGAACCCGTCGGCCGCGGGCGACCAGATCCGCAGCACCCCCAAGATCCTCTTCGGGGTCGGCGCGCTGGTGCTGATCGCGATCATCGGCCTGGTCTTCGGCATTCGCGCGATCAGCAACTCCACCCAGCCGAACACGCAGGCCACGGCACCGGTCGACGCCGCGGCCGGGCAGGGCCAGCCGGGCGGCGACACGCAGACGCCGGCACCCGAGCCGACGAAGGTCGCGCTCGACTCCGACATGGTCCGGATCGTCGACCCGCCCCGGGGTGACCGCCTCGACTCCGACCAGGCGCCGAAGACGGTGGACGGCGACCTGGAGACCGGGTGGGAGACCTCGAAATACAACACGTCGAACTTCGGCAAGCTCAAGGACGGCATGGGTGTCCTGATCAAGCTGAACTCCCCGAGTTCGCTGTCGGAGATCCGCGTCGCGACCTCGGCGCCCGGCGTGACGATGGACGTGCGCGTCGGCAGCAGCGACCCCGGCGACAGCTCGAACGGTGACAAGCAGCTGCTCAAGGACTTCAAGCGCCTCGACGAGGGCGACCTGGGCAAGAGCACCGGCACCAACTGGGCGTTCTCCGGTTTCGACCCGAACCAGAAATACCAGTACGTTCTGCTGTTCATCACCGGCCTGCCGAAGGCCGACGACGGCGACCGTTACAAGATCACTGTTAACGAGATCGAGCTGTACGGATACTGATCCGTGCCCGGCCCGTCGCCGGCGTGGACTACATTGCTGGCGTGACTTTCCGGGACGTTTCAGCCGGCGCGCCCGGCGCGGGGCAATCCGTGCCGAGCGACGCCGACCTGATCCGTGCCCACGTCGACGGTGACCCGGAGGCCTTCGCCGAGCTGGTCCGCCGGCACCGCGACCGGCTCTGGGCGGTCGCCCTGCGCACCGTGGGCGACCGCGAGGAAGCGGCCGACGCGGTGCAGGACGCGCTGCTCAACGCCCATCGCAACGCCGCCCGGTTCCGTGGCGAGTCGGCGGTGACCACCTGGCTGCACCGGATCGTGGTGAACGCCTGCCTGGACCGGATCCGCCGCCGGCAGGCCCACCCGACCGTGCCGCTGCCCGACGGGACCCACTCCGAGGACCGCCCGGCCGGGCCGGAGCCGCCCGCCCACGCGCCCGACCACGACACCGTGCTGGTGGTGCGGGAGGCCCTGGCCGCCCTGCCGGTCGAGCAGCGGGCCGCGATCGTGCTGGTGGACGTGCAGGGATATCCGGTGGCCGAGGCCGCCGAGATGCTCGGTGTGGCCGAGGGGACGGTGAAGAGCCGCTGCGCGCGGGGCCGCGCCCGGATGGCTCTGACGCTCGGGTTCCTGCGGGGTGCCGCAGACCACTCCGGGAACCGTGCGGGTCCGGGGAACGTCCCATCCGAGTCGGCAGCGGTCGGTCCGCTGCCCAACGGACGCGATCGGAGGGATCAGCGGTGACGGGCGCCGAGTTCGAGGGGGTCGACCTCGATCTGCTCGCCGACTACATCGGCGGCGCCCTGCTCGGCACCCCCGACGAGGAGCGGGTGGCCGCGCTGGTCGCCGACGATCCGGCCTGGCGCTCGGCCTACGACGAACTGGCCCCGGCGCTGGCCGCGGTCGGCACCACACTGCTGGACCTGCCACCGGAGCCGATGCCGGCCGAGCTCGCCGACCGGCTGGACACGATGTTCCGGACCACCGCCCCCGCCGCTGCCGGGGAGTCCGCTGAGGCCGTACCAGCCAGGGTTTTGGATCTGGAGGAGCACCGGCGCGATCGCGCGCCGCGTGCCGGTGGCCGGCGCGCGCCGCGCTGGGTCAAGCCGGTCGCCGTGGCGGCCGGCGTGCTCGCTTTCGCCGGGTTCGGCCTGCGCCAGATCACCGCTGAAACGACGGCCGACAGCGCACAGTCGACCGGGGCGGGCGGGGCGGCCTTCAACGCCGAGGCGGCGCCGATGATCGCGTCGCCGCCCGAGCAGATCCTGCACAGTGACACTGATTACCGCGGGCCCTCGCTGGGAAAATCAGCTCGGGAGACGGTCGAACAACCGCACACCGTCGCCGACTCCGGTGCCTCCGGGGCGAAGATCGCCGGTGGTGGCCTGGAGCGGTTGCTCGCGTCCGACGTGCTGCTCTCCTGCCTCGAGGTGATCGCGCGGGAGAACGCCGGCGGACCGTTGTCGGTGCTGTTCGTCGACTACGCCCGCTACGAGGGGGCACCGGCGCTGATCGTGCAGTTCACCGCGGCCAACGGCGGCTGGATCTGGGCGGTCGGCCCGGAGTGCGGCGCGTCCGGGGCGGGCGCCGCGGCCCTGACCAAAGTCCCGGTACGCTGACCGCACCCCCGGGCGTGAGGTCGGACACGAGCAGGTCCGGGGGAATGGTGGATACCAGCATGACGTTCTAGCGTGCAGTGTCGCCGACCTTTCCGTGCGGCGAAAACAGACTGAGGAGTCGGCAGTGGACGAAGTCCGCAATCTGATCATCATCGGTTCCGGACCGTCCGGATACACGGCGGCGTTGTATGCGGCTCGCGCGAACCTGAAGCCACTGGTGATCGAGGGCGTCCAGTCCGGCGGTGCGCTGATGACCACCACCGAGGTGGAGAACTTCCCCGGTCACCGGGACGGCATCATGGGTCCCGAGCTGATGGACAACATGCGGGCCCAGGCCGAGCGGTTCGGCGCCGAGTTCCTCACCGACGACGTCACCCGGGTCGAGCTGACCGACAAGCCGACCGAGGCCGGCACCGAGGGCCTCAAGACCGTCTGGGTCGGCGAGCAGGAGTTCTTCGCCCGCGCCGTGATCCTGGCGACCGGCTCCGCGTGGCGCCCGATCGGTGTGCCCGGCGAGCAGGAACTTCTCGGTCACGGTGTCTCCTCGTGTGCCACCTGTGACGGGTTCTTCTTCCGCAACCAGCACATCGTGGTGGTCGGCGGCGGCGACTCGGCGATGGAGGAGGCGACCTTCCTCACCCGCTTCGCCGAGACGGTGACGATCGTGCACCGGCGCGACACGTTCCGGGCCAGCAAGGTCATGCAGAAGCGGGCCCTGGACAACCCGAAGATCAAGGTCGAGTGGAACTCGGTGGTCGAGGAGATCCTGGGTGACGACGGCAAGGTCGTCGGGGTCCGCATCAAGAACGTGCAGTCCGGCGAGACCAAGGTTCTCGACGTCACCGGGGTGTTCGTGGCGATCGGTCACGACCCGCGCAGTGAGCTCTTCAAGGGCCAGATCGAGCTGGACGACGAGGGCTATGTGAAGGTCCAGCACCCCAGCACCCGGACCAACGTCCAGGGGGTGTTCGCCGCGGGTGACCTGGTCGACCACACGTACCGGCAGGCCATCACCGCTTCCGGCACCGGCTGTGCCGCGGCGCTGGACGCCGAGCGCTTCATCGCTTCATTCGTAGAGCTGTAAGACCGGGAGGGTCCTCGTGAAGGTCGTCACCGACAAGACGTTCGCCACCGACGTGCTGCAGTCCGACAAGCCAGTGCTGGTGGACTTCTGGGCCGAGTGGTGCGTGCCCTGCAAGAAGGTCGACCCGCTGCTCGCCGAGATCGCCGACTCGGACCTGGGCTCGCAGGTGGAGATCGTCAAAGTCAACATCGACGAGAACCCGCAGACGGCACTCGCCTACCAGGTGATGTCAGTGCCCACGCTGGCCATCTTCAAGGGTGGCGAGCGGGTCAACTCCGTCGCCGGCGCCAAGCCGAAGAGTTTCCTGGTCAACTTCATCGAATCGGCGCTCTGACAAACCGTCGAACTACGCCCCGCGCCCATTACGGGACGCGGGGCGTAGTCTTCGGAAGGTCGTTTTTTCTCGCCCCTAGGGAGTCTTGAGTGCGGTCCATCCGACGCGGAGACACCGGCCCCGCTGTTTCCGAGATCCGGTCGATCCTGGCCGGCTTGGAGTTGCTGGCCGACGCCGAGCCGGACGCCTTCGACGAGGCGGTGGAAACCGCCGTCCGCGCCTTCCAGCAGAGTCGCGGGCTGAGCGTCGACGGCATGGTCGGCGACGAGACGTGGGGCGCGCTGGACGCCGCCCGCTGGCGGCTCGGCTCCCGGACCCTGTTCCACTCGGTGCCCGACGCCCTGGTCGGTGAGGACGTGCGGGCGCTGCAGGAGCGCCTGCTGGAGATGGGTTACGACACCGGCCGCCCGGACGCCATCTACGGCGCCCGCACCGCCCGCGCGGTGGCCCAGTTCCAGCGCGAGGTGGGCCTGGCCCCCGACGGCTCGTGCGGGCCCCAGACCATGAAGGCACTGCGCCGGCTGGGCCGCAAGGTGGTCGGCGGCCGCCCGCAGTGGCTGCGCGAGGCCGAGGCGTTCCGGCAGTCCGGGCCCAACCTGGTCGGCAAGACCATCGTCATCGACCCCGGCCACGGCGGCGGTGACGACACCGGTGTGGTGGTGCCCGACGGCCCGCTCCGGTGGAACGAGGCGGACCTGGTGTTCGACCTGGCCGCCCGGCTGGAGGGCCGGCTCGCCGCGGCCGGGATGCGCGTGCACCTGACCCGTGGGCCGTCGCCGGCCGCCTCGATGAGCGGCGCCGACCGGGCCGCGCTCGCCAACAGCCTCGGCGCCGACCTGCTCATCTCCCTGCACCTCGACGGGCACTCCAGCACGGCCGCCGAGGGTGTGGCGACCTATCACTACGGCACCGGCAACGGGCTGAGCTCCACCGTCGGCGAGCGCCTGGCCAACCTGGTGCAGCGCGAGATCGTGGTGCGCACCGGCATGCACGACTGCCGCACCCACGCCAAGACCTGGGACCTGCTCCGGCTCACCCGGATGCCGACGGTGCGGGTCGACCTGGGCTACCTGACCTCGCCGGTCGACCGTGAGCGTCTGGTCGACCCGCTGTTCCGTGAGCAGATCGTCGAGGCGATCCTGGCCGCGGTGCAGCGGATGTACTTCCCGGTCGAGCGGGACGTGCCGACCGGGTCCATCGACGTGCGGCAGCTGCGGATGGCGCTGGCCGACCGGTCCTGAGTCAGTTGTCGACCGACCTGGTCGCGGTCACCGGGCGGACCGGGCGCAGCAGCGTCTCCGGGCTCATCGAGCCGAGCAGCTTCTCCAGCGCGTACTCGACATCGGACTTCCAAGACAGCGCGGTCCGCAACTCCAGCCGCAGCCGCGGGTAACGCGGGTGCGGCCGGATCGTCTTGAAGCCGACCGACAGGAAGAAGTCGACCGGGGCGACACAGGTGCCGGCGCGCTCGTCATCGTCGTCGGCCTCGCCGGCCTTGGCGTCACCGAACGCCTCGATCGCCTTGATGCCGCGCTTGGTGAGGTCCCGGGCGACGCCCTGCACCAGCATCCGGCCCAGCCCGCCGCCGACGAACGCCGGAACCACCTTGGCCGTCGTCAGCAGGGCGGCGTCGGCGCTCACCGGGGACGTCGGGAAGGCCATCGACCGCGGGACGTAGGCGGGCGGCGCGAACATCACGAAACCGGCCGGCATGCCGTCCACATACGCCAACTTGCCGCAGGAACCCCACTCCAGGAGCGTCTGGGAGACCCAGGCCTCCTTCTCCAGGCCGGGGTCGCCGGTGGCGCACGCGCGCTCGGCGGAGACCGGATCAAGCTCCCAGTAGACACACTGACGACAGGGCCGGGGCAGGTCCTCGAGAGTGTCGAGGGTGAGATTGACCAGGCGTCGCGACATGGCGGACCCCTTGCGCAGGACACGAATGAACACGTATCGAAGCACGGTCGCCATCACATGCTTCGCCGCGCCCCCGCCGAATCCTACGTCGGAATCGCCATGAACGGGAGCAGGTCGGGCAACAGCCGGATGGGACGGTCGGGGCCGGTGGTGCTTTTTCCGTCTACGATCGATGGCGTCTCGACCGACGATTGAGCGAGGTGAGAGCCGGATGACCGGTACTACGCAGGACGATTACACCGATCGGTATGCGCGGCGAGTGCGCGGGATGACCACATCCGAGATCCGGGCACTGTTCGCCGTGGCGAGCCGCCCCGAGGTGGTGTCGCTGGCCGGCGGCTCGCCCTACATCGCGGCGCTGCCCCTGGACGCGGTCGGCGAGATGCTCGACCGCCTGGCCGCCGAGCAGGGCGCCACCAGCCTGCAGTACGGCATCGGCCAGGGCACGATCGACCTGCGCGAACGCATCTGCGAGGTGATGACCCTCTCCGGAATCACCAACGCCTCACCAGACGACGTGGTGGTCACCGTCGGTGGACAGCAGGCCCTGGACCTGCTCGCCCGGCTGTTCCTCGACCCGGGCGACGTGGTGCTCGCCGAGGGGCCGACCTATGTCGGCGCACTCGGCGTGTTCCAGGCCGCCCAGGCACAGGTGCAGCACGTGGCAATGGACGACGAAGGGCTGATCCCGGCAGCACTCGAGGAGGCCATCGCGGCCACCGCGCGGGCCGGCCGCCGGGCCAAGTTCCTCTATACCATCCCCACGTTCCAGAACCCGGCCGGTGTCACCCTGTCGGAGCCGCGCCGCGAGCAGATCCTCGACATCTGCGAGCGCGCCGGGCTGCTGGTCATCGAGGACGACCCGTACGGAATGCTGTCCTTCGAGGGTGAGGCCCCGCTGCCGCTGCGGGCCCGCCGGCGCGACGGCGTGTTCTACGTCAGCACGTTCTCCAAGACGTTCGCGCCGGGCCTGCGGGTCGGCTGGATCCTGGCGCCGCACGCGGTGCGGGAGAAACTGGTCATGATGAGCGAGGCGAACGTGCTGTGCCCCAGCGCGTTCGCGCAGGGCGCGGTCACGCAATATCTGACGGCGATGCCGTGGCGCGAGCAGATCAAGGTCTATCAGGAGATCTACCGGGAGCGCCGGGACGCCCTGCTGTCCGCGCTGCACGACCTGATGCCGGCCGGCACCACGTGGACCCGCCCGACCGGCGGCCTCTTCGTCTGGGCCACCCTGCCCGAGGGCCTCGACTCGAAAGCGATGATGCCGCGGGCCATCGCCGCCCGCGTCGCCTACGTGCCCGGAACGGGCTTCTACGCCGACGGGACCGGCCGGGGGAACATGCGGCTCAACTTCTCCTTCTCGACCCCGGAGCGACTTCGTGAGGGCGTGCGGCGCCTGTCCGGGGTGATGGAGCAGGAGTTGGCGATGCGCGCCGTCTTCGGCGGCTCCGCCGCCCTCAGCCACCACCGCCGTCGTGGCCCGGCCGCTGCCGACGCTCCCGGCCCCGACTTGGCATGATCACACCCATGGGTACGCGTGACGACATTCGTGTTCTGGTGCTCGCCGGTGGGCTCTCCTACGAGCGGGACGTATCGCTGCGATCCGGCCGCCGGGTCCTCGACGCGCTGCGTTCGGCGGGCCTGACCGCGGAGCAGCACGACGCGGACGTCTCGCTGCTGCCGGCATTACAGGCCGACCCACCGGATGCGGTGGTGATCGCCCTGCACGGCGCCACCGGTGAGGACGGGTCGTTGCGGGGCGTGCTCGACCTGTGCGGCATTCCCTATGTGGGTGCGGACGCGCGCACGGCCCGGCTCGCCTGGGACAAGCCTTCGGCGAAATCGATGCTGCGCGAGGCCGGGATCCCCACGCCGGACTGGGTGGCGCTGCCGCACGACCGGTTCTCTGAACTCGGCGCGGTGGCGGTGCTGGACCGGATCGTCGACCGGCTCGGCCTGCCGTTGATGGTGAAACCCGCCCAGGGCGGGTCGGGCCTGGGCGCCGCGGTGGTCCGGGACGCCGCGGACCTGCCGGCGGCGATGGTGGGCTGTTTCGCGTACGACTCCACCGCGCTCGTGGAGCAGTATGTGACCGGCACCAACGTGGCCGTGTCGATCATCGACCTGGGGACCGGGCCGCAGGCGCTGCCGATAGTCGAGATCGTTCCCCGGGACGGGGTGTATGACTATGCGGCCCGGTATACGGCTGGCCTGACCACGTGGCATGTGCCGGCCCGGCTCGAGCCGTCGGTGGCGGCTCGGGTGTCGGAGACGGCCTTGGCAGCGTTCAAGGCGCTGGGCCTGCGCGACCTGTCCCGGATCGACGTGATCGTCGGGGAGGGCGGGGAGCCGCAGGTGCTGGGGTGCAATGTGTCGCCGGGGTTGACGGAGACGTCGTTGTTGCCGCTCGCGGTGCAGGCGGCCGGGGTTGATCTGGGCGCGATGTTGAGCGCGTTGGTGGAGCGGGCGGTGGCTCGCCGGGGGGCGTGACGGGGTCTGCTCTTGGTTGAGGGTCCGGTGCGGTGAGCATCGGGCCCTCTTCGCTTGTTCCAGCGGATCCCTTGGGTTCGGTGCTCCGGTTTCTGAAGCGTTCGGCTGGCGGGTTCTTCTTCACAGCCAGACGGGCCATTTCCTGTTGGCTCATCTCTGCCCGGTTCGCCGTCCGGGCTTTGCGACACCCCTGCCCCGCATGCAATCCCGCCGGGCCTCCTCGCCTTCTAGCGAGTCGCAAGGCCCTTCCCGGTCAGCTGATTCCTATTGGCGGGTGCCATCAGGAAGTTTTCGCGCGAGTATCCGCTTTGCGGGCGCATGCCGACTCACGTCGATTTCGGTCAGCCGGCTCTCAGTGCTACTCAAGCGCGAGTAGACAGCCCTGCCCGCCAGCCGGCTCCTCCGGTTTGGTCAGCCGGCTTCAGTGCTACTCAAGCGCGTATAGACAGCCCTGCCCGCCAGCCGGTTCCTCCGGCTGCACCGGGAGGTCGCCTTAGCAGATGCGAACCGACACTGACCGCCAGCCAGCGCGCCCGGCTGCGAATGAGAGTTGTCTCGGTTGCCCCCAGACGACACTGACCGTCAGCCGGTCCGCTCGGCCGGTTGTGAGAGTTGCCTCGGCCGGTCTGAGACGACGCTGACGGTCAGCCGAGCGGTTCCACCATTAACCCGACACTCCCGCTCCCGCGGGCCGGCGTTACATCAAACTTCCTGATCAGTGATGGGGATCAAGGGCTGGAGCCAGGGTCTTCAATGCTGTGGCTGGGAGCGCTCGAGTTACACCGTTCCCGGTGTCCGTCTGCCAGCTTCATTCCGATGCCCGGCGCCTTTAGCGGCCTCCACTCGGCAGTCTTCGGTGCCTTGAGCGCACTCCGTTCCCGGTCTCCGGCGCCTTTAGCGGGCTCCGTTCCCGGTCTCCGGCGGCTCTAGCGGGCTCCGTTCCCGGTCCTCGGTGCCCTGGCCGGCTCCATCCGGTCCCTGGTGCGCTTGGCCGGCTCCATCCGCTCCCCATCCCCTTAGCCGCCTCCATCCGGTCCCCGGTGTGCCTATGGCGGGCTCCATCCGGTCCCATCCCCTTAGCCGGCTCCATCCGGTCCCCGGTGTGCCTATGGCGGGCTCCATCCGCTCCCCATCCCCTTAGTCGCCTCCATCCGGTCCCCGGTGTGCCTATGGCGGGCTCCATGCCGGCCCACCCTCCACTTCGGTGAGATTGGGCCTGCGGCCGGTGTGTGTCGGGCTGTGCCGCGCTCGACACACGTACCCGAGCTGGGATTGCGTTCCGGGGTGCCGCGAGTTCAGGCGCACCGGCAACAACGCGTCTTGCGGGACGTCGAGCCGATCGGCCCAGTCCCACCGGCAGACTCGGTTGCTGTTTGGCGGGTCAGCGTGGGGTCGGTGGCGCTGCTGCGGTGGGCGTCTGCGGGGTGCTAGTGGGGTTGCCACTGGCCGGGGCGGGGACGTCGGTGAAGTGGTTGAGGTGGTGCTGCAAGCCGTGCTGGGCTTCCGGCTCGGGCGTCGGCGCCGCTTCGCTACTGGCGGCAGGGGAACCGGGAGTGGGGGTGGATGGGGGCGCTTCGGTAGCCCGTACGGGATGGGCCTGGGGGTTTGGAGCGTCCGGCGATGTGGCCGGGTGGGTGGGCTGATGAGTGGGCGCCTGGGTGGGGGTTTTGGGGTTGTGGGGTTCCGCCGCGGGCGCTTCGGTTGGTTTGGGCGGCCTCGCGGTGGGGCTGGATTCGACGTCGCTGAGCGTGGCCGGGCGGCGGGTTTCGTCGGGCTCGGTGTCCGTGGTGGGTGTGGTGGGGACGGTGAAGGTTGCCGGGGATTCCCACTCGATGTGGGCGGGCTCGGCGTTGGCCTTGCCGCCGAAATCGGCTAGCCAGGCGGCTACAAGGGCGAGGTTTTCCCGCCACTTCGCCTCGGGGATGACGGGGAGGATGTCGTCCCAGAGCGAGAGGAACGTGCCGCGCAGCTGCAGCCGGCCGTAGGGGCGGGCGAGGAACCACATGTGCAGGTGGGCGGAGCCGTCACCCCATCGGTTGACGTGGACTCGGGCGACGCCGTCCAGCGAGCGGATCGCGCGCTCCAGCCGGACGGTCATGACGCCGAGTTCGGCGGCCAGGAGGTTCGGCAGGTCGCCCAGGTCGAGGTGCGAACGGCACTCCAGGATCAAGACCATCGGGAGGCCGGTCGGTCGGTCCATCGCCCGCACTCGCCAGCGTTCGCTGACCCAGATGTACGCGTCGTCAGGGGTTCCGCAGGCCACGCAGTCGGCGGCATCCTCGCCGCTGCGGGGCGGCTCCACTTCCACTGGCGGGGCGAGGCGCTTGACTCGCATGTCGCCTTCGAAGGGGAACGACGGCCAGCGGGTGAAGTCAGGGAGGGGGGCGGTGTTCTCAGACACGACGTGACCTTAGCCCAGGTCAGGAGGGGCTGTCCCGGGTCAATTTCGCACTACGGAGGGACGGTGGTGTGCTGGGTTGTGCGCGTGCTGGATGTCGACGGAGATGAGCGTGTTGCGCTCCCCACACTCTTCCCGAAGTTATCCACAGAAGTTATCCACAGGCTCGGCTGTTTCACGTGAAACGCGACGTAGAACGCTTGCGCGCCCTGTGGATAGAGCGGTGGACGGGCGTGAGCGCATCGGCGGCGTTTCACGTGAAACGGGGGTGGGGTGGTGGTCAACAGGTGGAGTGCACAGGGTGTGGATAGTGGTGGTGGCGCATGTCTGGGTGGCTGCCACGGGCGGGGCGGTCGTGGGGTGGATTTCGGGGCTGCGGGTGTCGGTCGTCGATGAGTTGCGGTCGTCTGGTGGGCGGCGGGTCTCGGGTGAAAGACCAGCAGGCTTCTATGGAGTGGTTGGCGCACTTCTATGGCTTTGACGGTTGTGCTGTCCGGAGCCGGCGTGTTTGCGGAGCGAACGAGATACAGCCTTGGCTCTGTAGTGGGTTCGGTTTCCCGGCACCTCCAAGTCAGTGAGTTCGTTGGGACGGCTCTGGACTGGACTCGGGATCTCTATGCCGCGGGCCGGTGGTCAGCTGGTGCGTCGATCGGTCAGCGGTTCGGTAGAGGCGGGTCCGCGGTGGCGGGAGCTTGATCGTCAGTAAGCCGGGTCAGTGGGCCAGGTCTGCCGATGATTAGGCAGCGAGCGGGGTCCGCCGAATGAGCCGAGTTCGGCCGGTTCGCTGAGGTCCCTTTGGCGGATTTGAACCATCGACGTGCTGAGGCCGGCGGGTGGCTCAGGGCTATGGGTGTGCGGAGCCCATTCGGTAGCTCGGGGCCATCGGTGCGCTGAGAGCGTGGTGAGCTGCCGCCGGTGGGCAGCCGCCGGTGGGCTGAGGCCGGTGGGTTGAGGCCGGTGGGCTGAGGCCGGTGGGCTGAGGCCGCCAACGCGCTCGGCCTTCCGCAGACTGAGGCCGTTCGCAGATTAGGCCATCCGCAGAGTGAGGCCGTTCGCGGATTAGGCGATCCGCAGACTGCGGCTGTCACGGACTGAAGCCGCTCAGGCACTTGGCAGTCGGTGGTCCGCCCGCACTTAGCCCGGCTAGCGAGAGAGGGAACCACCCGAAGGCCGCTGCTTCCGAGCCCAGAGTTCTACCGCCATCGCCGACAGCCCCTTCGCTCTCGCAGAGCTGTGACGACTATGGCCTGTCCCGCCTGCGTTGCCGCGCCGCGGATCGCCAACCCGTTTCCTCGCAAGGAAAGCATGACAGCACATGGGGACCTGCGATCCAAGGCGCTGCAATGACGGGCCCGTGGTGGAACTGAGAACGGGTACCTACACGGGGCCGGATTCTCGTTGCCGGCTTTAACCGAGCCGAGGCGACCTGTGCGTCGATACAGAGGGCCGCATGAGACGGGAGATGGTTGTGGCACTCGCGGGATGGCGTAGGGAGCGACTCCGGCAGATGACTGAAGGCCGGATGGATGCGCGGGTCGGGCGCCCAGGGCAATCGAAGTTGTGCCCGTCGTTCGGATGCAGGGCAATGCCGGCACCTCCTTGAAGCGCACCCAAGCCATCCGCCGTTGCGGGCTCGTGTTTCACGTGAAACCCAACAGGGTAGTGGAGGCGGTTCAGCTCTTCCGTGAACAGGCGATCGCCGTCCAGCTCCCCAAAGACTCTTGCTGCCCTGACCGCCACGGCAAATTTCGCCACGCCTCAACACCGCCGTCCGCCGCCGTTTCACGTGAAACGGGGTCAGTGACCCAGATCACAGCGGTGCGGGAAGGCCAACATTGCTCTTGAAAGGCTCCGGGCTCCGGGCTCCGGGCTCCGGGCTCCGGGCTCCGGGCTCCGGGCTCCGGGCTCCGGGCTCCGGGCTCCGGGCTCCGGGCTCCGGGCTCCGGGCTCC
>NZ_JBEZZB010000094.1:0-575 GCF_040638955.1 Actinoplanes sp. NPDC024001 | reverse complement strand
CCGAAGGAGTCCACATTCTCAGGCCCGCCAACGCAAGGATGGCGTCGGCATCCGCGTTATGTCCGCTCGTTCGTGGTCAGTCACTCCGGTAGCGACTGCGATGTCGACTGCCAAACGACACCCGACAGATCCCGTGATCTTGGAATGCCGCTAGCTGCCGACCAGAGCTAAGTCGATCTGGCTCCTCACGCCCATCCCGGCTGACACGGCCGGTGTAAGGCTGTGCGGTTTGTCGACCTTGGCCGTTCCATTAACGCAGCCAGCGACACAGTGACTCTTGGAGAGATGCGGGCACCTTCACGAGAGGCCGCCGAAACTGCATCGGACTCGACCGGTGGGCCGAAGCGCAGTTCTCTAAGCGAGGCTGTCAGGGTCGATGTTGTCTTCTGCTTCGGAAGCGCGCTCCGTTGATCACGTCCGTGTTCAGTTGAGGAGCGGCACAGCGGTCACCTGCGTTAGACCCTGCCACATCCGCAACGGCTAGCTGTACTGACCCGAGAGGTTGGGGATGCGGCTGGCGGGTGGTAGGCCGTTGAGCGCGGTGTGTCCGCGATGGTGATTGTAGGTATGGAGCC
>NZ_JBEZZB010000093.1:0-40956 GCF_040638955.1 Actinoplanes sp. NPDC024001 | reverse complement strand
CTCCAGCAGGCGCGCCACCGGCGGCAGGACCAGCGCGATCAGCGGGGGCAGCGCGGCCAGCAGGCCGGCCGCCAGCAGCACCCCGCCGGCCAGGGCGAGGGGCAGCGACGCGCTGACGGCCGCCACCGCCAGCGCGGCACCGCCGACCGCCGTGATCGCGACACCGAGGATCAGGCGGCGGCCACCGCGGACCGTCCCGGCCGGCGGCTCGTCGGCGGCCTGCAGCGCCCGCACGGGAGCGATCCGGGTCGCCCGGCGGGCGGGCGCCCAGGCGGCCACCAGCGTGGCCAGCACACCGGCGAACACACAGGCGACCAGCGCGAGCGGGTTGATCCGCAGGCCGCCGCCGCTGATGTCGAGCAGGTCAGCGCCGAGATAGCCCAGGCCCACTCCGACGGCTGCGCCGGCGAGACCACCGGCCGTGCCCGCGATCGCCGCCTCGGCCAGCACCACCCGGCTGACCTGGGTGCGGTGACCGCCGACCAGCCGCAGCAGGGCGATCTGCCGGACCCGCTGCACGATCACCACGTGGAACGTGTTCGCAATGACCAGCACGGCCGCCAGCAGCGCCACCGCGGCGAAGGCGAGCATCAGGACGACCAGCTGGCCGTTGCCGCCGGCGAACCGGGCGGCGGCCTGATCGGCGGCCGCCGAGGCGTCGGTCGCCGTGACCCCCGGGCCCATCGTCTGCCGCAGCGTGTCGACGGTGGCGGCGAGCCGGGACCGGTCGCTGACCGTGATCAGGGCGGCCGGTGGCACATCGCCGGAGAAGAACGACGGGTCGGCGTAGAACCGGAAGTCGGACCCGGTCAGCGGCCGGAACCCGAGATCGGCGGCGCCGGTCACGGTGACCGGCGCCGGCTGGCCCTCGCCGTGCCGGAACATCAGCGTGGCGCCGAGGTCCACCCCGAGATCGTCGAGGGTCCGCTGGTCGGCGACCACCTGGCCGGGACCGGTGGGCCAGGCGCCCCGGTCGAGCTGGAACCAGCGCACCTGCGGCGTGGCGGCGATGCTCTGCACATTGGCGGAGCCACGGCGCGAGCCGCCGAACACGCTGACCGTGCGCGCGAACTGAGGGTCGAGCGAGCGCACCCCCGGCACGGTGACCGCGGCATCGAACCAGGCCGGGTCGCGGACGGTGTCGTCGGCGTCGAGCACGATGTCGGCGGTCGTCAGCGGCGCGGCCGCGGTGCGGCGCAGGCCCTCGCTGGAGGTGGCCGCGAACGTCGCGGTCGCCGCCAGGAAGCCGGTCGCCAGCGTCACCGCGGCGATGATCGCGAAGAGCCGTGCCGGGTACGTCCGGAGCTGTGACCAGGCAAGCGCGAAGATCATGGTCACACCGCCACCGAAGCCATCGCGGCGAGGATCTGATCGCGCCCGGGGCTGCGCAGCTCCTCGCGGATCCGGCCGTCGGCCATCACCAGGACCCGGTCGGCATAGGTCGCGGCGCCGGGATCGTGCGTGACCATGATGATCGTCTGGCCGCTGCGGCGCGCCGCGTCGCGCAGGCCGCCCAGCAGGGCGCGGCCGGTCGCGATGTCCAGCGCGCCGGTCGGCTCGTCGGCGAAGACCACCGACGGTTTGGCGAGCAGCGCCCGCGCCACCGCGACCCGCTGCTGCTGGCCACCGGACAGCTCGGCGGGCCGGTGGCGGAGCCGGTCGCTGATCTGCAGCGCGTCGGTGACCTGCCGCAACTCGCCGGGATCGACGCGGCGGCCGGCAAGCCGCAGCGGCAACACGATGTTCTGCTCGGCGGTCAGCGTCGGCAACAGGTTGAACGCCTGGAAGATGAAGCCGATGCGGTCGCGGCGCAGGTCGGTCAGCGCGCGATCGTCCAAACCAGCCAGTGACCGGCCGGCCAGGCTCACCGCTCCCCCGGACGGGGTGTCCAGCCCGGCGAGCAGGTGCATCAGGGTCGTCTTGCCGGACCCGGACGGGCCCATGATCGCGGTGAACTCGCCGGCGGAGAAGCCCGCGGACACCCCGTCGACGGCCACCACGGCGGCCGGACCGGTGCCATACGTCTTACTGACGTCCTGGCAACTGACCATCTCGGCACGTGTCGTCTGCATCGTCACCGCACCCACGCTAGAAATCGGCGCGGACCGGCACATCCCACCACGGGATCCGCCTTCGCCGGGAGACCGATACCTAGGTATCAGACGCTGGTATCGACCTCGGGCGTCGTGTTCCCGCGGGCGACCGGCTCTGCCTAGTCTGGGAGCGTGGTGATTCGAGGCGGACGGGTGCTGAGGGTCGATGCCCTCATCGCCGGGGCCGCGATCACCGGCTGCCTGCTGCTCGGTCTCACCGGGCTGCCGGAGTGGTACTGGTCGGCCGTCATCGCCGTGCCGCTGGTGCTCCGGCGCACCGCACCCCGCGCCTTCCTCGTCCTTGTCGCCGTGATCTCCGGCCTGCACCTGCTGATGTCGCAGAGCTTCATGTTCCCGGGCGACCTGGCCATCCTGGTCGCCGTGCACGCCACCGCGGCCTACGCGCCGGATCGGTCACGGCACATCGGCCTGCTGCTCGGCGTGGTCGGCTCGGTGGTGGTCGCCGCCCAGGCCCTGCGCGACGGCCATCTCGGCTCGGCGCTGCCCGGCGTGCTGATCCTGGCCACCACGATGGTCGCCTGGTCGCTCGGCCTGATGCAGCGCCAGCAGCGGATCGCCGTGCAGGACGCCGAGCACCGCCGCCGGCTGGCCGAGCAGGACAGCGCGATGCGCGCCCAGCTCGCCGTGCATGAGGAACGCACCCGGATCAGCCAGGAGATGCACGACATCATCGCCCACTCGCTGGCCTCGATCATCGCTCAGGCGGAGGGTGGCCGGGTCGCGGCCCGGGCCGACGCGCGGATCGCGGGCCCGGTGTTCGACCGGATCTCCGGCCTCGGCCGGCAGGCGCTCACCGATGTGAAACGGCTGCTCACCGTCGTCGATCACGACGACGGCACCTGGCACGACGACGGGCTGAGCCGGCTGCCCGAGCTGCTCGCCGGGGTCACCGAGGCCGGCCTCGACCTGACCGCGAAATCGGACGGGCCGGAGCAGCCGCTCGCCGCCGGCATGGATCTGGCGGTGTTCCGGGTGATCCAGGAGTCACTGACCAACGTGCTCAAACACGCCCCGGTGCTCCGGGCGGAGCTGTGCATGGAGTGGACGCCGGCGCTGTTGACCGTCACGGTGCGCAGCCCGCTGCCACCCGGCCCACGGGAGGAGCTGGTGGAGGGCCGCGGCCTGTCCGGGATCCGGCAACGGTGCTCACTGTTCAACGGCGACTGCACCGTCACCGCCGCCGACGACCTCACTGTCCGCACCACGTGGCCGCTCACGCCGGAAGGAGCCCGGGCATGACCCGATCGCCACTAGGGACGCCGAGCATCGGACGGAGCCCAGGCATCACGCCGACCGCCGCAGGGAGCCCGAGCATCACGCCGAACGTCGCAAGCAACCAGCACAGGAGTCGAGTCGCCACCAGAAACCAGCGCATCACGCCGGATACCGCAAGGAGGCGGCGCTGGGATGCGGTCGCGGCGGGGAGCCGGCACTGGAATCGGGTCGCGGCGGGGAGCCGGCGCTGGAATCGGGTCGCGGCGGGGAGCCGGCGCTTGGCTCGGCCATCGGAAAGGGGCGGCGCGTGACGCCGATCGCGGTGCTCATCGCTGACGACCAGGAGCTGGTGCGCACCGGTTTCGCGATGGTCGTCGACGCCGCGCCGGACATGCGGGTCGTGGCGATCGCCGCGACCGGCGCCGAGGCGATCGACCTGGCGGCGAAACACCGGCCCGATGTCATCCTGATGGACATCCGGATGCCCGGCACGGACGGGATCACCGCGACCAGCGCCATCCTGGCGGCCGGCGACAAACCTCCCAAGATCATCGCGTTGACGACGTATGACAGCAACGACTACGCGACGCGCATCCTCAATGCCGGCGCCAGCGGTTATCTGTTGAAGGACGCGACCGCTGAGGGCCTGACCGCCGCCATTCGCAGCGCGTTCCACGGCGGGTCGGTGATCGCACCGACGACCACCCGCAACCTGGTCGCGGCCCGCACCGAGCCGCCACCACCGCCACGCGATCCGGCGCCGCTGGACTCGTTCACCGCCCGCGAGCGCGACGTGTTCGACCTGATCGTCGCCGGCGCGAACAACGCGGAGATCGCCCAGCGGCTGCACCTGGCCGAGGTCACGGTGAAGACCCACGTCGGCCGGGTGCTGGCCAAGCTGGGCGTCCGTGACCGGCTCAACGTGGTGATCTGGGCGTATCGGAACGGCGCCGCACGCTGAGCTGGAGGAGAAGGGGGTCCGCATGGACGCACGCTGTTGATTTCCGTGTTCGGCCGACCCTAGGTTCAGGGGTATGTCGCCGGCCGCGAGGATGTTCCGGTTCGACGAGGCGGTCGCCGACGTCTACGGCGACCTCCGGCTGGCGGCCGTCCTGCGGCGACTGCTGCGGCACACCGGCCGGCTGACCGGCTCGCCGGCCGGCAGCATCTCGCTGGTCGACGCCGACCGCGGCCGTTACATCAAGGCCGCCGAGTTCGGCGTCTCCTGCCGGCTCGGGCACGAGTTCCCACTCGACGAGGGTGCTACCGGGCGCGCCTTCGCCGGCCGCCGCCCGGTGGTGATCGGCGACTACGGCCAGTTGCGCGCCGGCCATCTGGCCGCCGCCCACCCGGCCCGGAGGGGCCCGGCCGCCGCGGTTCCGATCTGGTGGCGCGGCGACGTGATCGCCGTCAACGTCGCCTTCTCCCCGTCCGCCGGCGCCCTGTCGGCACGCGGCGTCGACGAACTGGAGGCGTTGTCGCAGTCCGCCGCCGCCGCGATCGTCGAGTCCGGACGCCACGACCCGTCGCTGGCCGCGCTGATCAAGAGACGGTTCGCCAACACCGTGGTCACCGAGGCCGGCGTGATCCGCCCGGTCACCCCGCAGGTCGCGAGGCTGGCCACGGACCTGGTCGCCCACGCCAGCCGCGCCGCCCCCCGGCAGCGGCTGGACGTCGCCATCGTCTACCGCCAGGACGGCCTGCGCGTGCTGCTGCAGGAGGAGGCCGCCGAGCCCGGCACCTGGAACCAGCTGCCCCGCCAGGACCAGGCGGCCGAGCCCGCCGCATGGAACCAACAAGGACAAGCCACCGAGCCCGCCGCCAGGAGCCAGCAAGAACAGACCACCGAGCCCGCCGCCAGGAGCCGGCAGGAACAGACCACCGAGCCCGCCGGCTGGGACCGGCTGCCCCGCATCGAGGGCGCCGACATCACCGTCGAGCAGGTTCGTGGCTGGGGTGTGCTGGTCCGCGCCGACCTTCCCTACGCCGCACCGGCACCCTTCACCCCGCGCGAGGCCGAAGTCCTGGAACTGCTCCGGCGAGGGCTCACCTACCGCGAGATGGCCGGCCGGCTCAACCTCTCGGCGAAGACCATCGAGAAGCACGTCAGCGCGATCATGCGCAAGACCGGCACCTCGAACCGTACGGCCGCGGTGGTCACCGCCATGGACAACGACTGGGTGGGGGTTCTCCCCCATACCGCGGAGCACCAGCACGGGTCTTGACTGGCGGCATGCCCGTCGTCGCCATGAAGGACATCCTGGACCGGGCGCTGGCCGACCGGTACGGCGTAGCCGCCTTCAACATCGTCAACGACCTGACCATCGAGGCCGTGCTGGCCGCCGCCACCGAGGAGAACGCCCCGGTCATCCTGCAGACGTCGGTGAAGACCGTCCGCATGTACGGCCGCCGCCAGCTCCACGACATCGTCCACGCCCTGGCCCGCGACGTCCCGGTCCCGGTGACCCTGCATCTCGATCACTGCCCGGACCGTTCGGTCATCTCCGACTGCCTGCGAGGCGGCTGGAACTCGGTCCTGTTCGACGCCCACGAGCTCGACGTCGCCGACAACCTGCGGCAGACCGTCGAGGTGGTGGCCGAGGCCCGCCGCACCGGCGCCCACGTGGAGGGCGAGATCGAGGGCATCCAGGGCGTTGAGGACGACATCGGCTCCGATTACGCCTCGATGGTGCAGAGCCTGCAGGTCGCCGTCGATTTCATCAAGCGCACCGGCGTCGACTGTTTCGCCCCGGCGATCGGCAACGCGCACGGCCAGTACCGGCAGGCGCCGGTGCTGAACGCCCAGCGGGTCAGTGACCTGGTCGCCGCCACCGGCGTCCCGATGGCGCTGCACGGCGGCACCGGCCTCTCCGACGAGCAGTTCACCGACCTGATCGCCCGCGGCTGCGCGAAGGTCAACATCTCCACCGCGCTGAAGGAGTCGTTCATGATGTCCGGCCTGGAGTTCCTGCGGGAGGCCGGCGAGCGCGGCAAATGGGATCCGCCGTCGCTGTTCCGGCATCAGCGGGCCGCGGTGACCGAGATGGCGCGGCGGCACATCCGGCTCTTCGGCGGGTCGGGACGCGCGTGGTGACCGCCCTCGTCTTCGACTGCGACGGTGTGCTGGCCGACACGGAACGGCACGGTCACCTGCCCGCTTTCAACGCGACCTTCGAGCACTTCGGGCTGCCGGTGCGGTGGAGCGAGCAGGACTATGCCGGGAAGCTGCGCATCGGCGGCGGCAAGGAGCGGATGGCCGCACTCTTCGCGGACCCCGCTTTCGCGGCCGCGGTGGGCGGCTCCGACCGTACCGAAATGGTGCGGGCCTGGCACACGGTGAAGACCGCGACTTTCACGCGGATGGTCTCCGAGGGCCGGATTCCGGCCCGTCCGGGCATCGCCCGGATCATCCGGGCGGCGCTGGAGGCAGGCTGGACGGTCGCGGTCTCCTCGACCTCGGCGGAGGATTCGGTACGGGCGGTGCTCACCCACGCCGTGGGTGCGGCAACCGCCGAGCGGATCCCGGTGTTCGCCGGTGACATCGTGCCGGCGAAGAAGCCGGATCCGGCGATCTATCAGCTCACCGTCGACCGGCTGGGTCTCGATCCGGCGGCCACCCTGGTCGTGGAGGACTCCCGCAACGGTCTGCTCGCCGCCACCGGCGCCGGGCTGGGCTGCCTGATCACGGTCAACGGCTACACCCGCGACGAGGACTTCCACGAGGCGCTGCTGGTCGTCTCGGAGCTCGGCGACCCGGGCCGTCCCGGGATCGAGGTGCTGGCGAACCGGAGCAGGGCGCGCCCGGGAAGCTTCCTCACCCTCGACGACCTGCGCGCCTGTCTGGAGGAACAGCGATGAGCGGCAACGCGCTGCCGGGCGCCGAACTGGTGGTCCGCACGATCGCGGAGACGGCGATCGCGAACGAGAAGTACTTCGGCGACCTCGACGCCGTGGTCGGCGACGGCGACCTCGGCTACTCGCTGGCCCGCGGCTTCGAGAAGCTGCTGGAGGGCTGGGACGAGCTCGACCGCAGCGACGCCGGGACGTTCCTGAAACGCAGCGGGATGATCATCGCGTCGCGGGCGGGCGGCACCTCCGGGCCGCTGTGGGGCACCGCCTTCCTGCGCGCCGGGACCGCCGCCGGCTCCGCGCCGGACCTGACCGGCGAGCAGGTGGTGGCGATGCTGCGCGCGGCCATCGACGGGATCAAGACCCGCGGGCGTTCCGACGTCGGCGACAAGACGCTGCTGGACGCCCTGGTGCCGATGACCGACCGGCTCGAGCAGGAGTTCGCCGGGGGCGCCGACGGCGACAAGGCGCTGCGGGCCGCCGCCACCGTGACCCGGGAGGCGGCGGAGGCGACTCTCGGCATGGTCGCCAAGCGGGGGCGCGCGTCGTACACCGGCGAGCGCAGCAGGGATTCGGTCGACGCGGGTGCTGTCGCGGTGGCCGTGATCGTCGAGCGGATCAGTGAGAACTGGCACAGCCGAGGAGCGACGTCGTGAAGAAGTTCGTCAACGACCCGAAGAACTACGTGGCCGAGATGCTCGAGGGCGTCGCCCTCGCCAACCCGGACAGGCTCAGGTACGTCCCGGACTACAACCTGATCATGCGGACCGACGCGCCGCGTGACGACAAGGTGTCCATCGTGCAGGGTTCCGGATCGGGTCACGAGCCGGCGCACGTGATGGCGGTGGGCCGCGGCATGCTCGACGCCGCCTGTCCCGGCGACGTGTTCGCCGCGCCACCGATGGATTACGTCTACGAGACCGCGAAGCTGCTGAACTCGCCGAAGGGCGTGCTGCTGCTGGTGAACAACTACACCGGCGACCGGATGGCGTTCGACATGGGCAAGGAGATGGCCGAGGCCGACGGGGTGCGCGCGGAGATCCTCACCATCGACGACGACGTGGCCGTGCAGGACTCCACCTACACGGTCGGCCGCCGCGGCGTGGCCGGGAACTTCTTCGTCATCAAGTGCGTCGGCGCCGCCGCCGAGCGGGGCGCCGACATGGACGAGGTGCTGCGGATCGGGCGCAAGGTCAACGACGTCACCCGCACGATCGGGGTCGCGCTGACCGCCTGCACGCCGCCGGCGAAGGGCTCGCCGCTGTTCGAGCTGGGCGCCGACGAGATCGAGTTCGGGGTGGGCATCCACGGTGAGCCGGGCCGGGAACGCCGCAAGATCAAGGACGCCGACGCGATCGTCGACGACATGCTGGAGGCGGTGGCCGGCGACCTGCCGTACGAGTCCGGCGACCGGGTCGCTCTCATGATCAACGGCTTGGGCGGGACGCCGATCAGCGAGCTGTACCTGCTCTACCGGCACGCTCACCGGCGTCTCGCCGATCGGGGCATCAGCGTCGGGCGCAGCTACGTCAACGAGTACTGCACGTCGCTCGACATGGCCGGCGCGTCGCTGACCCTGGTCCGCCTGGACGAGGAGATCACCGGTCTGCTGGAGGCGCCCGCCGAAGCCGCCGTCCGGATCTTCTGAGGACCCTTACGCAGCGCCGCGGCGGACGGCTTCGCTGGCCAGGCGAGGGCGGCGCCGGTCGGCGTTGGTGGTCAGGCCGAACTTGTCGTAGAGGTTGGTCAGGTGTTTCTTGACGGCGCTCTCGGAGAGGCCGAGTTCGCCGGCGAGCTCGCGCACCGACGGCGGCTCGGGGAACGCCTGACCGCCGGTGGTCAGCGGGCGGCACAGCGCGGTGAGCACGTCACGTTCGCGCCGGGTCAGCGACGGCACGGCCGGCGCCGGCTCCACGGTGACCGTCTCGGTGGCCGGCTGCACGTCCGGGCAGCGGTAGAGCAGCCGGGCCGGGCCGATGTCGATGCGGTCGCCGTCGTGCAGCGGCCGGGCCTGGCGCAGCGGCACGCCGTTGACCGAGGTGCCGTTCGTGCTGCCGAGGTCGCGGATCGACCAGCCGGACGGGAACCGTTCCAGCACCGCGTGCAGCCGCGACACCCGGCGGCTGTCGATTGCCACCTCGTTCGCCGGCGCCCGGCCGATGGACAGCAGCGGGCCGGCCAGGGCCACCAGCCGCACCCCGCCGCCCTCGTGCACCTCCAGATGCCCGGTCACGCGCAGTGTTCCCCGGTGGCGACGGTCAGCGGTGCGGTCAGACCGGTTCCGGTCATGGTCATGGTGGCCCGGGCACAGCCGGTCAGGGGCATCGGCTCGGTCCACTGCTCGATCGGCTGCCCGGTGGAGACGGCGGGCCGGCCGCCCGGTTCGGCGGCGACCCGCACTCGCCACTGCCCGTCGGCGCCGGCGTTGTCGCGGTACTGCTTCCACACCCAGGTGTAGGCCATCACCGCGCGGCAGGCCGGTGACCAGTACAGCTTCACCGACACCGCCTTGAAGCCGCCGACATACCCGTAGGCCGAGTACGCCACCTGGTAGGCGTCGGTGTAGCAGGGCCCGGGCGGCGGGTCGTCGTCACGGGCGTACGCGATCATCCCGTGGCCGGCCAGCACCACCGTACGGTCGAGGATCCGCAGCGTGCCCCGCTGCGTGCCGGCGGCGCGCGGGGTGAAGGCCAGCCCGAGCCGGCAGGACGCGCCCCGGGCCAGCACGCGCCCGGTGCAGTCGTCGCCGGCGAGCCGGAAGTCACCGTCGAGGGTGACCCGCAGTGACGGCGTCGGGTAGGGCCCGGCGTTGCGCACCGTCACCAGCCGCGGCTCCGGCTCGGCGGTCACCTTCTGCTCGCCGAAGTCCACCGTGGCCGGCGCCTCCAGCCGCGACGACGCCACCGCCTGCGAACCGCCCATGGCCAGCGTCAAGGTGACCGCGACCAGCGCCGGAAGGACCTTCCACCAGGCGCGGCGCGGCTGCGGCCGATTCGCGACGGTTGCCGAGAGTTCCTGTGCCGCCCGCACGCGCTGTGACAGCGACACGGCCGGCGGCGGCGCGGCCGGTTCGCCGGTGTCCGCCACGATCAACGGCGTCACCGCGACCCCGCACGCCCGCTGCGCCGCCCGCAGCTCCGCCGCGAACGCCGCGGCCGTGCGCGGCCGCGCCGCCGGATCCCTGGCCAGCGCCCGCTCCAGCACCGCGCACACCGGGTCGGGGACGCCGGGACGCAGGTCCGGCACGGGCTGCGCCTCGATGCGCGCCACCAGGCCGGCGACGCTCTCGTCCCGATCCGGTACGAACGGCGCCCGCCCGCACAGCCACCGGTACAGCGTCGACGCCAGCGAGTACACATCCGACGCCACGGTCGCCGGTTCGCCGCGCAGCACCTCGGGCGCCGCGTGCAGCAGGCTGGCCGTCACCGACCGCTGCTCCCGGGGCGGGTCGCGGCGCACCGGCCGGGCCAGCCCGAAGTCGGCGAGCTTCAGCTCCCCGTAGCGGGAGATCAGGATGTTCTCGGGTTTGACGTCGCGGTGCAGCACGCCCGCGCGGTGCGCCGCCTCCAGCGCCCCGGCCACCGCGACCCCGCCGGCGAGCACCTCTTCCCAGCCGGTGGCGCCGGCCCGCCCGGCCAGCGAGCCGCCCTCCTCGTAGGCCATCAGCAGGTACGGCGCACCCGAGTCGGTACGGCCCGCCTGATGCACCGTGACGATGTGCGGATGCCCGGACAGCCGCCCCAGCGCCTGCACCTCGCGCTCGAACCGGGCCTGGTCGACCCGTTCCGCGGCCAGGACCTTCACCGCGACCGTCCGCAGGAAGTCCGGCTGCCACGCCCGGTAGACCACGCCGAACCCACCGCGGCCGATCTCGATCGGGTCCTCGCAACCGGGGACACCGATCGACGGCCCGGTCGCCGGACCGGACTGCTGTCGGCGCAAGGCTTCCCCCCACTGCGGAACGATGGCGACCGTCGATGATACGTGGGGAGGAAAAGGTGGCTGATCCGGCACCTGTCGGGCACCCCGGACCGGCTGGTTCCCTGGTCGCGGACATTTCACCGGGAGGAAATCATGCCCAATCTCCGCCGAAGCCTCGCCACCGCGGCCGTGCTCGCCGCCGCCGGCGCCGCGGGCACCCTGATCAACCCTGCGCCCGCGCTGGCCAGCACCCCGCCGAGCTGCGGCAGCGTCCGCCAGATCGGCACCACCCGGGTGCTGACCGTCGGTGGCATGCAGGCCGCCTCGGTCAAGCAGTACTACGGCTGCGGATACAACTACGCCTACATCTACGTCTGGCAGCAGTACCGGGAGACCCACTCCAACTGGGACCTGCACGTGCACGTCGTCGACCACACGGACAGCGGCACCGATTACGGGATGGGCACGCTCAACAACACCACCCGCGCCGAACTGTGGGGCGCCCCGGCGCCGACCGCCGCGCACTGCACGCACGCCACCGGCTACCTCAACTCGACCGGTGGCTCCACCAGCAAGGTCTGCTGACCGGGGTTGTGCCGCCGTCCGCGGGGGGACGGGCGGCGGCACGGCCTTGCCCTGACTCGCATCCGTGCGGTCTGATTGACCCGGATCGCTTCGCCGCGGTGCGCCGCAGCGAGCAGGCACCGAGTCACGGGTGGTGGTGCGGTGAGTTCCTGGATGCGCCGGCGAGATCACAACATCTTCGTCAACGCGTTCTCGTTGATGGTCTGCGGCCTGATCACCGGCGTGGTCGTGGCGGCCGCGGTGTTCCCGTTCGCCGCGATGTCGGGGCTGGCCGCCAAGGCCGGCGAGCAGGCCTTCGCGAGTCTGCCCAGTGAGCTGAAGGCGTTCCGCTCACCGCAGATCTCCCGGGTCTACGCGGCCGACAACAAGACCCAGATCACCCAGTTCTACGACGAGTTCCGCAGCGAGGTGCCGCTCAAGGCGATCTCGAAACACATGCAGCAGGCCATGATCGCCGCGGAGGACCGGGACTTCCACCGGCACAACGGCGTCGACCTCAAGGGTGTGGCTCGGGCCCTGGTCAACAACAAGAACGGCGGCCCGAAACAGGGCGCCTCGACGATCACCATGCAGTGGGTGCGGATGTCGCTGGCCTATTCGGCCACCACGCCGAACGACGTCATCGAGGCGACCAAGGACACCCCGAAGCGCAAGGTCACCGAGATGAAGTACGCGCTCGAGGTCGAGGAGCAGCTGACCAAGGACCAGATCCTCGAGCGCTACCTGAACATCGTGCCGTTCGGCAAGCAGACCTACGGGATCTACGCGGCCAGCCGGGTCTACTTCAACAAGCTGCCCAAGGACCTCACCGTCGGCGAGGCCGCCATGCTGGCCGGCATCGTGCGGGCGCCCTCCGGTTACGACCCGACCTCTCCGGACGGCTACGAGGAGATCCTGCAGCGGCGCAACGCCTACGTCATCCCGGGCATGGTGGAGATGGGCTTCATCACCCAGGCCCAGGCCGCCAAGGCGGTCAAGGAGCCGATCCCGCGCAAGGTCCGGCCGGTCAGCAACGGCTGCGTCTCGGTCGCCAAGAACAACTGGGGCTTCTTCTGCGACTACTTCTACCGCTGGTGGCTGGGCCGGCAGGAGTTCGGCCCGACGACGTACGACCGGGAGCGCCGGCTGAAGAGCGGCGGCTACCGGATCACCACGACCCTCGACGTCAAGGCGCAGGGCCAGGCCCGCGAGCGGATCTCCGACCGGATCAGCGAGAAGAACAAGAACGCGCTGCTGCTGGCCGCGGTCCAGCCCGGCACCGGCAAGGTGCGGCTGCTCGCCGCGAACCGCAGGTACAAGCTGGACAACCCGGCCGACCCGCAGAACGGCATCTCCACCGATCCGGGCAAGGCCCGCAAGGGCATCCGCGGCACCTACCCGAACACGACGAACCCGCTGCTCACCGGCGGCGGCGACATCACCGGTTACCAGGCCGGCTCGGTGATGAAGATCTTCACACTGATCGCGGCCCTGGAACGCGGCTACCCGCTCGCCTACACGATCAAGACGGAGAGCCGGTACCGGTCGAAATACATCATCGACCGCGGCAACGACGCGGCCTGCCCCGGCACGCACTTCTGGTGCCCGAGCAACGCCGGCGGCGGTGGCGAGGGCGTCTTCAACATGTGGACCGGTTTCGGCCGCTCCATCAACACCTACTTCGTGCCGCTGGAGGAACGCGTCGGCGCCGAGAAGGTGGTCGGCGTGGCGAAACGCTTCGGCATCCAGTTCCGCTCGTCGGCGGACGCCGAGCTGGCCCTGCCCGGCAACTCCCACCAGTGGGGCGCCTTCACGCTGGGCGTCTCGGCGACCACCCCGCTCGACATGGCCAACGCCTACGCCACGCTGGCCGCCGACGGCATGTACTGCCCGCCCACCCCGATCGAGCAGATCACCACCCGGACCGGGGAGAAACTCGACGTCGGCAGCTCCCGGTGCGTGCGGGCGACCAGCGAGAGCGTGGCCCGCGCCGCCGTCGACGCGGCCCGCTGCCCGGTGGGCGACTCGGCCCGGCTCGGCCGGTGCGGCGGCAGCACCGCCGGCGACACCCGATGGGTGGTCGGGCATCCGGTCTTCGGCAAGACCGGCACCACCGACCGCGACCGGACCGCCTCGCTGATCGCCGGCACCACCGCCCTGGTCGTCGCCGGTTACCTGGTCAACCCCGACTACCAGAACCACCGCGACCGGCTCCAGCACGCGCAGGTCAATCCGGCCGTCTACCACACCCTCGCCGACTACATGGAGGGAAAACCCAGGGTCCAGTTCAAGAGACCGGAAAACCGCAAGATTGCGTACGGTGACCAGCGCTCGATCCCGAACGTCGAGTGTGACCCGCTGAACCGTGCCCGCAACCGGGTGGAGAACGCCGGGTTCTTCGTCTCGATCGGCGAGGAGGTCGACTCCGACTGCCCCGCCGGCACCGCAGCCGGCACGAACCCGAGCGGGCGCACCGTCAAGAACGGCGTGGTGGTGATCGAGGTGAGCAACGGCAAGGGCGGCGAACCGACGGATCCCGGCGAACCGGGCGGGAGGCGGCGCGGGCCACGGTGACGCGGGTCTCCCCGATTTGAGCCGACTCACACTGTCGACCCGCGGGGCGCGTGCGTCCGTACCTCACCGTGAGGGGGTGGAACAGCCACCACCGCGGAAGGGGAAACCGATGGCCGCCACGCGGGCGGACCTGCTCGAGGTCCGCCACCACGACGACCATGTCAGCCGTTACGAGCAGGTCACCTACTGCGCCTGGCGCGGCGGGGTCACCGTCTACCGCGACGGTGTCGAGATCGCCCGGCACGACGACGTCCTCCACACGCAGGTGCTGAACGTAGCCCCGGTGTAACACTCAGCGTGCGGCGATCGCCGCCGCGATCGGGGCGGCCACGTCCTGGTCGGACAGGTAGTCCCCGATCGAGTGCGGGCCGTTCGGGTTGTGCGTGACGACGTCGCGGATCGCGGCCGGCCCGCCGTCGAACTGGTCGTGGATCGGATGGATCAGCGCGACCACGTCCCGCACGTCGTACGCGTTGATCCACCGCGGGTTCGCGGGCGCGTCGATGACCGGCACCCGCGGGCGGTCCCCGCCCTGCCGGCCGAGCAGGTTGCGCTGCACGATCGGAAAGCCGATCGGCGAGCCGGCGGTGACCAGCAGGCTGACCGGCCGCGGCGTGCCGGCGTCCTGCAGCACGTCGTAGGCGACGATCGAGCCGAGGCTGTGGCCGACGACCACGACCGTGTCGTGCTCGGCGATCGCGGTCACCATCGTCTCCTGGACGACGTCCAGCACCCGGTCGCGGATCGTGGCGATCTCCAGGTAGTAGGCGACGTCGGTGAGGAAGCCCTCGATCACCCACTCCGCGGTGCCGGTCTTGCGGGCCAGGAACTGCAGGGCCGAGGCCACGATCGGTACGCGCAGCACACCGGAGAGGTCGATCTCCTCCTCGGGGCTGCGGGCGCTGCGCCGAACCCGGCCGGCGAGCTCGGGTTCGGTGTACTCCAGTTCGGTCGCCGGGTCGAAGCCCAGGTCCCGGGCGGCGTCGAGAATCAGCTGGTCCCGGGTGCGGGCCGGAGCCGCCTGCTCCAGCTCGAGGTCCGGGCGGGGCAGTCCGCGAGCCTCGTGGTCCTCGATCAGGTCGGCCAGCACGTTGCCGTAGAACGGGTAGTAGACGCTGCTCTCGGCCACCGGTGGCCGGCCGGCCAGGGTGAGTCCCTTGGCGAGCCCGGCCAGCCACCCGCGCCGGTCACCGGCGATCTTGGCCTCGACGCGGGCCTTGTCGCCGCGCAGCGCGCGGGGCATCTGCTGGCCCCGGCCGTGGATGAAGATCAGTCCGGCGCTCATCGGGACCCTCCGGTGGCGAGAAGTTCGGTGACCAGGATCTGCTGTGCCGACGTGAAGCTGCGGGACGCGAGATCGGTGACGATCGAGGAGACGCGCGAGCCCTGGTTGGCGACCCAGTGGCGCTGCTCCTCCGGGGTGTGGTCGGTGACCGGGTGGCCGTTGATGTCGATCGGCTGCCCGTCCGCGTCCCGGGCCTCCAGCCCGCGACGGTGCAGGCCGACCAGCTCCCAGCGGTCACTGAACACCGGGGAGCCCGACGATCCGGTCTGGGTGTCGGCGGCGTAGGTGAGGATGGTGTCGTCGAGGTCGACCAGCAGGTTCTCGCGGACGGCGATCTCGCGCGGGCGGCCCCCGGCATGCTGGATGATGTTGACCGGCTGGCCCAGCAGGATCTTTCCGGTGGCGCCGATCAGCGGGATGAACCCGAAGGTCTGGCCCGGCCCCCGGTTGCTGTTGCCGGTGCCCGCGACCGCGACCAGCGCGTAGTCGAGTTCTTTGTCGGTGACGTAGAAGCGGTCCGGGTCGAGGGCGTGCTCCCGGGTCCGGCCGATCCGCCCGGCCGCATTCTCCTGATACCGGAACCTGATCGTGGACTGCGCGGCCTCCTCGGCGGTCGGCAGCACGTGCTCGTTGGTCATCAGCAGCCACGGCGAGACCAGGAAACCGGTGCCGTCGCCGGCCGGGGTGCGTACCAGGGCCACCGCGTCGCTGACCTCGGCGCCGCGTTGCAGCCAGATCCCCGGCAGCAGGTCGCGGTTGCCGATGATGCGTTCCACCGCCATGTCGGTGGTGCGGGCGTCGGCGCCGGGCGCCAGGGTGACGCCGGCCCGGCGGGCGAACTCCGCCTTGCGGTGCAGCGGCTCCTCCCGCCAGCGCTGCCCGCTCAGGGCGCTCGACAGGGCCTGGGCGAGCTCTTTCTGCCCGGCCGGGGACACCACGGCGGCGGGTAGCTCGAGGGAACCTCGGGTCGGATGCGAATCTTCACTGGGCATGAGCGGCCTCGGCGTGAGCAGGTGACAGGTGTGTGAAGAAAAGGCGCTCGGGGCGGCTCTTCTTCACACACCTGGTGGGTCAGAGCAGACCGGCGTCCTGGTAGTCGCGGCGCAGATCCTCCAGCGCGGCGGCGATATAGTCGCCGTCGGCCGGCGGTGTCGGCGCGACCGGGGTGACCGGGGCGGCGCCGAGAGCACGCAGCACGTCGGGCACGCCCGCGCCGGTGCGCTCCGGTCCGCCGAGGTTGAGCGGGGTGGCGCTCTGCTTGAGGATCTGGAACAACCGGTCGACGCGGGCCGCGTCACGGTTGCGGTAGGCGGACTGGAAATCGGGATGGTGGGCCAGGGTCAGGACCGCGACCCCGGCGACGTGCGGGGCGGCCATGGACGTGCCGTCCCAGGCCGCGAAGCCGTCGGCCGGCACCGCGGAGACGATGGCCACGCCCGGCGCGCACACGTCGACCTCGGGCCCGAAGCAGCTGAACTTGGCCGAGAAGTAGCCGTTGTCGACCGTGCCGGTCACCTGCTGGGCGTGGAAGCTGGTCGGCGGGAACTCACCGAGCCGGCCGACCGCGGCGACGGTGAGCACGTCGTCGCGGATCGACCCGGGGAACTGGACCGGGCCGCCGGAGTTGCCAGCCGCCGCGATGCACGCCACCCCGGCCTGCTTGGCCTGGCCGATCTTCTGGGCGACCAGGTTGGAGCCGGTCTGGGTGCCCAGGCTCATGTTGACCACGTCGATCTGCTGCTCGATGCAGTAGTCCAGGGCGTCGAGCAGACTGCTGAACCGCCCGCCCGGGAAGATCCGCAGCTCGTGCACCTCGGCAGCGGGCGCGAACCCGCTGATGCCGGCCTTGTCGTTGCGGGCGGCGATGACCCCGGTGCAGTGGGATCCGTGGCCCATGGTGTCGTCGGTCCAGCCGTGGTCGTCGGCGGGAGTGACAGTCAGGTCCCGGCCGCGCCGCACATGGCTCAGGTCGCGGTGCGTGGTCGCGGTCCCGGAGTCGATCACCGCGACCTTGACGTTGGCGCCGGTCAACGCCGGGTCCAGGCGGTCCAGTCGCATGATGCGCTGACCCCAGCCGAGGGCCTGGGTCTCCGCCGGGTCGGGAATCGTCGACGACAGCGGAGTCAGCTTGACCTGGTTCGCCGTGCCGGCGGTCAGCCGTGGCCGGTCCAGCCACAGATTCCAGTACGTCGACTGCGGGTTGACGTAGAGGCCGCGCAGCGATTCCGGAGAGTCGTTGAACAGCGTCAGTGTGGCGACGCCGTCCTTGTCGGTGCGCGCCTGGGCCGGCACGCCGCCGCCGTACAGGAACACGGAGGCGTCGGGGACCGGGGCGTCGTCCGGTCCGGTGACCCGGATCTGCCAGCTGCTGCCGACACCGAACGGGTTGAAGACCGCCGGGTCGACGTTGTCGAAGACCGGCGTCACCGGGGATAGATGCAGCGGGGCGTCCTCCTCGATGATGATCGTCGGGTCGGCCGCCAGCTGGGCGGCCTTCTCGTCCGGCATCCGGGCGAGGAAGACCTGCTGCAGGGCCGCCGGAGTGGTCTCCAGCACGGCGAGGCTCTGCGGGCCGATGGTGCGGTCCACCGGTATGCCCTCCGCCCGCAGCCGCTCCTCCAGGGGAACGGACGAGGGCTGGACGCTGGCCGGCAGCAGCGCCGGATCCTGCCGGGCCACCAGGTACGGCCTCTCCCGGGAGGTGAGCGGTGAGTTGTCCGGATGCGGCGACGATGGGCGCCGCTTGCTAGGGGGTGGCATGGTTACCTCCCGGATGGGATGGGTCAGGCGTCATGACGGGTCGATGAGGGCGTCGGGTTCGACGATCAGCTGCCCGCGGAATGCCAGGCGCAGGGCGTCGGCCCACTCGGCCGGCACCTCGACCACGAGGTGGCTGGGATGATCAGCGGTTCCGCCGATCGCGATGAGATCGAGGTCGTCGTCCGCTGTCACGACCTCGACGAGAGCACGGAGCAGCACCGTGCTCCCGCCGAGGAGGTAACGCTCTTTCATGGGGGCGTCCACTCCGCTAGGGCAACGGCATGCCGGGGTAGGCGTCCCGGGTCCGCATGATGAACTGGTACGCCTCCATGCCCTTGCGGTGCGCCTGCTGCAGGTCGTTGCGCCCGAAGGCGCGCGCGGCCTCACGCAGCGCCTGCACTGACGGCAGCAGGAACGGGTACTGCCGGAGCTGGTCCACCACGTACCGGCGGAGCAGGACTAGCAGTCGCGCGGTCTGCTCCCGCTGGGGCGTGGCCATGGTGTGCACGGTCATCGCCGACTCCTTCGCTGGCTGCCGGACGAGCCCCTAGTTGGACATCTGCATGCTGGGGCGCTGCTGGAACGGCCAGCCGGTGTAGCCGGAGCTCCACGGGTACTGCTGACCCGGGTACGGCATCGGGAGGATCGACTGCGGCCCGAACTGCGACGGCAGGAACTGGTCCACGACCTGCCGGATCTGCGGCGGCAGGATCTGCTTGATGATGTTGAACAGGAACTGCGGGTCGAGCTGCTGCTGCTGCGGCTGGAAGCTCTGCGGGCCGAACTGCTGCGGGCGGATCAGCTGGCTGACGGCACTGACGATCGCCGGGATCGCCGGAATCAGGAACTGAAGGAACTGCGGGTCGACCTGCTGCTGTTGCTGGGGCTGCATGCCGCCGTACGACTGCTGCTGCAAGCCCTGCGGACCGGCGGACTGCGGCCGGAGCAACTGGCCGATCGCGGTCGCGATCGCCGGCAGCGCCGGCAGGATGAACTGCAGGAACTGCGGGTCGACCTGCTGCTGCTGTTGCTGCTGCTGCTGGCCCTGCGGTTGCATGCCCTGCGGTGTCATGGACTGGCTGGTCAGGGCGCCGGCCACGTCCTGAACCACCTTGATCAGGGTGGGCAGGTTCTTGGTGACGAAGTCGAAGAAGCCCTGCGGGTCGACCCCCTGCGGCTGCATGCCGCCGAAGCCGAACTGCTGCGGCTGGTACTGGCCGTAGCCGGACTGCTGCGGCTGGTAGCCCTGCGGGCCGGCGGACTGCGTGACGATGTCCTGGACGACCTTGACGAACGTCGGCAGGTTCTTGATCACGAAGTCGAAGAAGCCCTGCGGGTCGAGCTGCTGGGCCTGCGTCTGCCCGGTGTTGCCCTGGCTCTGCTGGCCGAGCAGCGAGGTGACCGCTCCGGGTGTGGCGGTGGTGGTCATGCCGCTCCCCTTTCTGTGTTTCCGATGGCTGTGAGCGCGTCTCCCACCCTTCGACCGGAGTACTCACGCTGTCGTGAGCACCGGCTACTCATTCGAACGGGTGAACCGACCGGGTACGCGATACTCAGCCACACCGAAAGTCACGCGCAGGCTACTGAGAGTCGATCGCTAGTAGGGAGCCGCGGAATGTCATCCGACTGGTCCTACCTGGAACGACGCCCCGTTCGCGAGGGCGTCCTGCAAGCACTACGGTCACCACGAGAACCCGGCGTCCTGCTCGTCGGACCGTACGGAAGCGGCAAAACCCACCTGCTGCGGGCACTGTCAGAAGACCTACAGAACCACTGCCGCCTCGTGCACGGCGCCGCCACCACCGAGGCCGCCGTCGCCGACACCACCGCGCAGGGCGCCGACGTCCTGCTGATCGACGACGCCGACCGGCTCGACGACCGCACCCTCGGCTCCCTGGCCGACGCGGCCACCACCGGCGAACTCAACCTGGTCGCCGCCACCCGGCCGCTGCTCTTCCCGCACCTGGCCGAACGCGCCGCCGGCCTCAACCTCGCCGTCACCGAGGTGCCCGCCCTCACCGAGGCGGAACTGCACACCTACTGCAGCAGCCGGCTCGGCGGCGTCATCGACGACCTCACGCTCACCGAGATCGGCGAGGCCACCGCCGGACTGCCCCTGCTGATCCGCGAAGCCGTCGACACCATGGTGCGCCAGCGCAAGCTCACCAGCGTCCACGGCGTCTGGCAGCTCGACGGGCCGGTCAGTTTCCCCACCTGGTTCAGCCAGACCGCCGCCGCCTCCCTGAACCCGCTGAAACCGGCCGAACGTGACCTGCTGCAACTGCTGACCATCACCGAGGGCCTGCCGCTGATGCTCGCCGACGCCCTGCAGGTGCAGGACACTGTGGAGCGGCTGGAGCGGCGCGGGCTGCTCGCCGTACCGGACGGGGACCGGGCGATCGTGTCGCCCGGCACCGGCTGGCTGTTCCCGATCGTCAACGCCATCGGCACCCGCGCCCAGCGCCGCCGGCTCGCCCGCGCCTGCCTGGACGCCCTGCAGCAGCCGGTCGACCGCACCGACCTGATGGACCCGCTGGACATCGCCAAGCTGCGGCTCGCCGCCGGCTGCCCGGTCGCGGTCGACCACGCCATCGCCGCCGCCGGCACCGCCCTGCGCAACCGCACCCCGCGCTGGGTGCAGCAGCTGCTGCACCCGCACGCCAAGGAACCGGCGAGCACCCCGCTGCTGGCCGACATCGCGATCCGGGAGGGCCGGCCGCGCGCCGCCGAGCAGATGCTCGCCACCTCCACCACGATCGCCCCCGCCGAGGTCCGCGCCCCGCTGGCCGCGCACCGCCTGGAGGTGCTCACCCTCTGGCTGGCCGACCTGAACACCGCACAGCGCGCCGTCAAACGATCCGACATCCGCTCGCTGCGCACCCAGCTCGACGCGGCAGGCTCGCTCGTCGCCGCCGGGTCCGAGAACGTCTCCACTCTGCTGCCGACCCTGCACAAGCGCCTGGAGAACCTCATCCTGAGCACCCGCGACGGCCAGCGGACCTTCCTCGCCCACCTGCACGCCCTGCTCGCCGCCGGGCAGGCCGAGGCCGCGGTGCGCGCGAGCACCGAGATCGGCGACACCACGCTCGCCCACTTCACCCCGGACCTGCGGCTCTGCACCCTGCTGCTGCGCGGCCGGGCCCTGATCACGGTCAGCCGCATTCCCGAGGCGCTCGACGTCGCCCGCCAGCTGACCGGTGCGGGCCGCCTGCTGCGCCACCGCCTGGCCCTCGCCGCCGGGCAGGCCCTGGCCGGCACCGCCCACCTGCAGCACGGCGCCCTCGACGAGGCCGAGGTCAGCCTGCGCCGCGCCCTGGCCACCCTGCACGGCGAGGAGGCCGGCTGGACCCAGATCCGGGCGATGACCGGCATGGCGCTGTGCCAGGCCTGGCGCTCGGACGTCGACCCGGCCGGCGCCCTCGACGAGGCCCGCGCGATCACCACTGCCCTGAGGTCCCCCGACCTCGACGAGATGGTCGCGCTCGCCACCGCTCAGGTCCTGCTGATCCGCGGTCAGATCAACTTCGCCAGCGAGGAGGCCCTGCGCGCCGCGGACCGGGCCGAGAGCCTGGGCCGGCGCGCCGGCGTCGCCGAGGCCCTGCTGATCGCCGGGCAGGCCATCCCCGACCTCGGCCTCGCCAAGCGGCTCGCCCGCCTCGGCGAGGACTGCGACTACGACCTGCCGCAGGTCCACGCCGGCTGTCTGACCGCCCTGGCCCGCCGCTCCGGCGCCGCCCTCAACGCCTCGGCCCGCGCCTACGGGCAGCGCGGCCTGCGCCTGCTCGCCGCCGCCGCCAGCGCACACGCCCAGGCCCACCTGCGCACCGCCGGGGAACAGGTGACCGCCAACGCCTCCGCCCGCCGGCTGTCCGACCTGATCGCCGAGACCGGCATCGCCGCCCCGGTCTCCTGGCCGGCCGCGTCCACCCTGGTCCCGCTGACCACCCGCGAGCAGGAGGTGGCCGCGCTGGCCGCGCGGGGCCTGCGCAGTGACGAGATCGCCAAGCAGCTGTGGCTGTCGGTGCGCACCGTGGAGAACCACCTGCAGCACTGCTATCGCAAACTCGGCGTCACCAGCCGTACCGAACTGGCCGAAACCCTCAAAGGCCGCGCCGACGGCTTCTCTCAGCGATGACCCACCCGAGGTCGCGCCCGATGGGCGCGACCTCAGGCGGTCGCGGCGTGGTCCGGGCCCAGGCTCGCCGGCAGGTCGGTGCGCCGCGTCACGCTGAGCTTGCGGTACGTCCGGGTCAGGTGCTGTTCCACCGTGCTGATCGTGATGTAGAGCTTCGCGGAGATCTCCCGGTTGGTGTATCCGGCCGCGGCCAGCGCAGCGACCCGGCGCTCCGCCTCGCTCAGGACCGCCGCACCCCGCGCCGGGTTCGTCGGCTGCGCCGCGGCCTCGCCCTTGTCCCAGCCGGTCTCCCGGCCCAGAACCGTGAGCAGCAGCAGCGCACCCGCGATCGCGTCCTGGCGCTCCATCAGTGTCATGATCGTCCCTTCCGTTTCGATCGCGGTTCCGGTCTACCGATGACGCTAGGGACCACTGCTGTCGTCCCCTTATCGCCGCACCATCCGTGGGTCAGCAGCGGACGTCGAAGAACATCGAGTACGAATAGGGCGCGAGCAGCACCTGGATCTGACAGGCGTCCGCCTCCCCGACCATCACGAAGGCCACGGCGATCTCGGGGTAGACCGAGCCCACGCCGAGGTTCGCGAAATAGGAGCGGCTGTCGAAGACGATCCGATAGGTGCCCCGTTCGAGCCGGCTCTTGGCCCAGTCGCCGATGTGCCCGTTCTCGTCGGTCGCCGCGCCCGCGACGGCCTTCCAGCCCTCCGGCGTCTGCTGTTCCAGCCGGGCCGGCACACCGGCCGCGGGCTGGCCGTAGACGACATCGAGGGCTTGTGCGGTGACATTCATCGGTTACTCACTCACTGTTCGGCCCGAGGTGGGCGCACCCCATTTCGGCGATCTTCGAAGGGCCCGCTATCACCCGGCATTCGATCGGTTATCACCACCGCGGAAAGGGGTTCGATAACGCATCAATGGTTGTCCCTCATAACGTCGTTGCCAGAACCGCTGCCAGGGAGAACACCGGCAGCCACGCTCGATCAACGGGGGATTTCATGCGTTCGACCATCGTCCGCATCGTCAACGTCGCCGTCGCCGTCGCCGGCGTCATCGGCACCGCCATCGCCCTCGGCGGTGCCGCAGCCGCGCAGGCCGACGAGGTCGCCCCGGAGGCTCCGATCACACCAACGGTGGCGACGTCGCTGCCGGCCGCGCCCAACGGCCAATGGCCGTGGACCTGATCGGAGCGCGATCCCGCGACCGTAGACATCGGACGGCAGGCCATCCGGCCGGCCGTCCGATGTTCTTTGGTACCGCCTATCAGGTCCGCACGGCCGGGCAGGGCTCCGGCTCCGCCACCGCCAGGTGCTTCTCGCTCAGCACGACCAGCGCGTCGGTCACCGACGCATCGACCAGCGGCCGGTCGGCTCCACCGGCGGCCGCGTACGCGTCGCTGAGCATCGCCAGCACCTCCGCCTCGAAGACCGGCGCCTGGATGCTGCGGAACAGGCTCAGCGCCCGATGCAGGTGCACCACCGCCTGCGACGCCCGCCCCGCGGTCAGGGCCAGCTCGCCGAGACTGCGCTCGACCCGCGCCTCGATCATCCGCTCGCCGTTGGCGGCGGCCAGCGCCCGCGCGTCGTTGAGCGTGACGCTCGCCTGGGCGTGATCGCCGGAGCGCAGCTGGGCCAGGCCGAGACCGTGCAGCGCGTACGCCTCGCCGATCGGATCACCCAGCTCGTGCACCGCGGCCAGGCACTCGCCGTACGCCGTCACGGCCGCCGCCAGCTGCCCCGCGCCCAGATGCGTGTCGGCCAGCCGGTGCAGCACCTGCGCCTCGATCCGCCGGTGGCCGGCCCGCCGGCTCAGCTCCAGCGCCTGCGGCAGCAGCCGTTTCGCGCCGTCCGGGTCGCCCTTCTCCAGCGCGGTCTGCGCCATGCTGTTCAGCACGTACGCCGCGGCGGCCAGGTCACCGGCGGAACGCAGCACCACCAGCGCCTTCTCGTAGCGGCGCGACGCGCTGTCGAAGTCGCCGGCGACCCGGTCCAGGTACGCCAGGTGCCGGCCGACCAGAGCGGCGCCCTGGTCGGCGCCGAGCTGCTCGAACAGCTGCTCGGACTGCTCCAGGTTGCGCCGGGCCTCGTCGAAGTTCTTCTCGACGATGCTGAGCGAGGCGGTGGAGTAGAGCATCACGGCCTGGCCCCGCTGGTTGCCGGTGGCCCGGCAGGCGGCCAGCGCGACCCGGTGGGTGTCGCGCCAGTCGTTCAGATAGATCCTCGACTCGAACAGGGCCACCGCGGTGAACGCCAGATCCCAGCACACGTCGATCAGGCCCACCTTGATGGCCTGGCGCACCGCGGCGACCAGCGTCAGCCGTTCGCGTTCCAGCCAGCTCATCGGATCGCCGATCAGCCGCTCGGCCACTTTCGGCGCGAACGCCCACCGCTCGGCCTCGCTGTGCACCTGCGGGCTCTCCTCGCCGTGCAGCCGGCCGCGTGCCTGCTCGGTGAGGAACAGCAGCGCGCCGAGCACCCGCGACAACGCGGCGGTACGGTCGGCCGCCGTCTCCTCCACCGCCAGCCGCTCCCGGGCGAAGACCCGGATGAGGTCGTGGAACCGGTACTGGATGCGCGGGCCCGCCTCGGTGCCGGTGATCTCCACCAGCTGCGCGTCGACCAGGTCGTCGAGCAGGTCCTGGGCCTCGACCAGCGGCATGTCGAGCAGCGCGGCGCCGGCCCAGCCGCCGAAGACCCGGAAGTCGAGCAGGGCCAGCCGGCGGAACAGCCGGCGAGCGTCGTCGTCCATGTTGTCGTAGGTGTGCGAGATGCTCACCCGGATCCCGAGGGCGCCGTGCTTGAGCTCGTCGAGCCGGCGCGACTCGTTCTCCAGGCGGCTGGCCAGCTGCTCCACCGTCCAGTGCGGGCGGGCCGACAATCGCGCGCCGGCGATGCGCAGCGCCAGCGGCAGCTGGCCGCAGAGCTCGGCCAGCTCGGTCGCGGCGGCGGTCTCGGCCTGCACCCGGTCGTCGCCGGCGATCCGCGAGAGCAACTCGATGGACTGCTCCCGGTCGAAGATGTCGACCTCGACGTGCGCCGCGCCGGGCAGTCCGGCCAGCCGGCGCCGGCTGGTGATCAGTACGGCCGCGCTGGGGTTGCCCGGCAGCAGCGGCAGCACCTGCGTCTCGCTGCCGGCGTTGTCCAGCACGATCAGGATGCGCCGGTCGGCGAGCAGCCCGCGGTACATCTCCGCCCGCTCCTCCAGCCCGTCCGGTATCGCGGCGCCGGGCACGCCGAGCGTGCGCAGGAACCGCTCCAGGATCTGGGTGGGACTAGCCTGCCGGGACGCGCCGCCGTGCAGGTCGGCGAAGAGCTGACCGTCGGGATAGCGCCAGGCGAGCCGGTGCGAGACGTGCACGCAGAGCGAGGTCTTGCCGATGCCGGGCTTGCCGGTGACCACGACGATCGGCACGGCCAGCTGCGCCGGGTTGTCCGCCGCGACCGCCAGCAGGGTCTGGATGTCCCGGATCTGCGTGGAGCGGCCGGTGAAGTCGGCGATGTCGGTGGGCAGCATGCTCGGCCCGCTGCCGGCCGGCGCCGGCTCGACGATCTCCGGCGGCGCCGGCGGAACCTCGATCGGCTCCGCCGCGACGGGCAGCCCGATCTCCACCGTCTCCCGTGGTGTGGGCACGCTCAGCCCGGTGTCGGAGCTCAGGATCGAGCGCTCCAGCAGTTGCAGCCGCTCGCTGGGCTCCAGGCCCAGCTCGTCGATCAGGATCCGGCGGGCCGACCGGTAGCACTCCAGCGCCTCGGCCTGCCGCCCGGACCGGTAGAGCGCGAGCATGAGCTGGCCCCGCAGGCGCTCACGCAGCGGATAGGCGGTGACCAGTCCGCTCAGCTCGGCGATCAGGTCGCCGTGCCGGCCCAGATCGAGCTCGTGGTCGATGCACTCCTCGGTGACGGTCAGCCGGCGCTCGACCAGCCGATCGGCGGCCACCCGCAGCGGCTCGCTGTCCAGGCCCTCCAGCGGCGCGCCACGCCACATGCCCAGTGCCTCGCGATAGCGCCTGACCGCCTCCTCCTTGCCGGCGGCGTTGCTCGCCCGGGTCAGCAGTGACTCGTAGCGCTGCAGGTCGACCTCGGAATCCGGGACGTCCAGGGCGTAACCCTGATGGCGGGTGGTGATGGCCTCCGGCCGCCCGTCGGCGGCCAGCAGCCGGCGCAGCGCCGACACGCAGATCTGCACCTGGGCACGCGCGCTGCTGGGCAGCCGTTCGCCGTAGACGGCGGTCACCAGCCGCCCGACCGAGATCACCCGGCCCGGTTCCAGCGCGAGACTCGCGAGCACGATCTGCTGGCGATGACCTCCCAGGTCGAGACGGCGACCGTCATCGGCGATGGCCTCGAGCGGACCGAGAACGCGGAAGTCCATGGATCGCCCGCCTATTTCGGACGATCCGGACGATGTCGCTCGAACACCCTGGTCGCCATCACTGCTTTTTCTACTGCTTTTCGAATCACCACTAATGCCCCCGTGCCAGTGATCATTCCACAATGCACTGTCGCTCGTGCGCCTGGTCTGAGGTTACGAATCCATCCATGACTGCCGCTACTTCACTCGCGGAACAGCGCCTTTCGTCCAGTCGCCGACTGGCCGTTCTACCGATAGCGCACGCGCGAACTAACGGCCCGCTAAGACTGCTCCCAGCGAATTCCCAGGCCGGCCCACCGCTGTCGCGTGCTCAGTGTGCGATGTCGTCGTGCGGCAGCGAGTTGCTGACCCGCCCGATCATGACCACCGCGAGGGCGACAGCCACGACCACCGCCACGGCGGCCAGATAGGAGCCCGTCGCCAGGACCGAGCCGAACGTCCCGATCGTCAGGACCGAGCCGAACGAGCCGACCGATGCCACGGACCCGAAGGAACCGACCGAGGCGACCGAGAGGACCGAGCCGAAGGAACCGACCGACAGGATCGACCCGAAAGATCCGACCGACAGGACGGAATCCTTCGAATAGAAGCTCAAGATTGAGTTGCTCGACCGGTAGGAAAGGATGTTCCTCGCGCGGCGCGTCTTATCAGTGGACATTCGCCCATGATTGCCCACTGTGGCCGGGCTCGCGATCCCTCGATAAACACCGGCCGGCCGGCTGGCCGATGCCCGCCGGGCCGCCGGTCAGTGATCGCCCTCGGTCAGCGGCTCCAGCATGCCGGTGATCTGCAGAACCCGGCGGACCGGCCGCCGCAGGTTGATCAGCCGCAGCCGGACGCCGTTCGCCCGTGCCTGGGCGTGCGCGTCCGCGAGCGCCTGAACGCCGGTGGCGTCGCAGAACGTGACCCCGGCGAAGTCCACGACAATCTCAGCGCCGCCGGGAGCGGCCAGCGCTTGCCACAAGACCGCCCGGAGGTGCTCCACCGTCTCCATGTCGATCTCACCCGTGACGGTCAAGACCACCGAACCGCCTCCCCCTGAACGCTCCACAGGCTAGGAAAAGCGGGCGGCGGGGGCCTAGGCGAAGACGGACATTCGCGCAGTGCGCATCATCGGCCATCGCGAGTAACGGAATCCCCCGCCGGAACGCTGTCAGATCTTGGCGAGAACGTGCCGCACCGTGTCGGCGAGCTTGTCGCGCGGAACCACGGTGGGACCGGTGAACTGGACCACCCGCAGCTCGTTCTGGTACGGCACCACGGCCATCACCGCGCGGCTGCCGCCCTCGACGTAGCCGACCGCGGCGGCGCCGAGGTCCTTGATGCGCACCGACTTCTCGCCCGCCTTCGCGACCGCGTCGATGGTCTCCTCGACGGTGTCAGAGCGGTTCGGCATCGTCGCGACCGACAGCGCGAACGGCTGCTTGCCGTCCCGGCCGTAGGCACAGTGCCGCCAGACGTTGCCGTTCGGCCCCTCCTCCGCCGGCAGCTCCTTGGCAGCCAGCCTGGTCCGCTCCGACCCGCCGAGCAGATCGATCACCACGGTCGCGGCGAGCAGGTCACAGGCCGAGGTGATCTGCTTCGGGCGCGCGGGCGGGGCCGGGGACTCGGCAGCGGGCGCGGCCTCGGACGGCGCCACCCAGGCCGGCGCCGGGTCCGCGCCGCCGCAGGCCGAGGACACCATCACGACGGTTCCGGCCGCGGCGAGCAGGCCGATTCGGTTCGGCACTCTGTCGTTCCTCTCCCAGTGCGAGCAGAAGCGGAACGAGGCTAGGGGCACGACATATGCGCCGAGCTATCTTCTCGATATATCGCGCCCCGGCGGCTAGGCTCGGCCATCGACATTCCTCGAACTCGGGAGCGCTCCCAGACATGTCGACGAGACGCCTCGCCGCGCTGACGGCCACCACCGCACTGATCGCCGGCGCGATCGTCACGCCCGCCGCCGCGGCCCCGGCCGGCGCCGGCCGGGCCTGCGCCGGATACGTGGGGCTGACCTTCGACGACGGGCCGGCCGCCGGCACCACCGCGGCGCTGCTGTCCGCCCTGCGGCGGGCCGGGCTGCGGGCCACCGTGTTCAACACCGGGCAGAACGTCGAGGCCCACCCGGATCTGGCCCGGGCCCAGCTCGCGGCGGGGATGTGGATCGGCAACCACAGCTGGGACCACCCGCACATGACCCAGCTCACCGAGGCGGAGCAGGCCGCGCAGATCTCCCGTACGCAGGAGGTCGTCCGGCGGGTCACCGGGGTGACACCCGAGCTGTTCCGGCCGCCGTACCTGGACACCAACGACGCGCTGCGCGCCGTGCAGCGGCGCTTCGGCCTCACCGAGATCAACACCGACGTGGACTCGCAGGACTGGAACAACGCCACGGTCGAGCAGATCGTGGCGAGCGCCGCGAGGCTGCGTGACGGCGACGTCCTGCTCCTGCACGACTGGCCCGCGAACACCATCGCCGCGATCCCGCAGATCGCCGCCACCCTGCGGGAGCGGGGACTCTGCTCCGGGAAGATCTCCCCGGTCACCGGCCGTGCCGTGGCGCCGGACTCGCGGGCGCTCGCCCGCGCGCACACCGCCGGCCGCGTCGACGACCGGGGCGCCGGGGTGCGCTTCACCTGGCCCGGCGTCTACTTCGAGGGACGGTTCCGGGGCGCCGACGTCGGGATCGTCCTCGACGACGCCGTCAACGACTACGCGGTGCAGATCGACGGCGGGGCGCCGGTCACCCTGGTGACGCCGGGGCGGACCACCCACTGGGTCCGCGGGCTGAGTGCGGGCGTCCACACCGTACGGATCGCCAAACGCACCGAGAGTCCCTGGGTGGCCGGGCAGTTCGGCGGGTTCGTCGCCGGCGCCAGCGGCGCCGTCCTGAGTGAGCCGGCGGCCCGCCACCGGCAGATCGAGTTCATCGGCGACTCCTGGACCGCCGGCTACGGCAACATGTCCCCCGGCCGCGACTGCACCGGCACCGGCGGGGTCGACCGCAACACCAACGCCGACGAGAGCTTCGGCGCCCGCACCGCCCGGGCGCTCGGCGCCGACTACCAGCTCAACGCCTGGTCCGGGATGGGCATGGTGCGCAACTACAACGGCGGCAACCCGGACGTCGACTACCGCACCTACTACGACCGCACGCTGCAGGCCGCCGACACCGCGCGGTACCGCCCCGGCGGCTGGCAGCCGCAGGTCGTGGTGATCGGGCTGGGCATCAACGACTTCTCCACCGCCCTGAACCCCGGCGAGCGCTGGGCCAGCGAGGCCGCCCTGGCCGCCGACTACCGCGCGGCCTACCTGGGTTTCCTCGGCAAGCTCCGGCACCGGTACGGCCCGCACACCCAGCTCGTGCTCACCTACCCGGACATGGGCACCACCACCGCCCTGGCCGAGTCGATCGAGCGGATCGTCGAGCAGCGCCGCGCCGCCGGTGACCGCCGGGTGCACGCGCTGCACTACGACAACGCCGCCCTCGGCCTCGACCTGCTCGGCTGCGACTGGCACCCGTCGGCCCGCGACCACGGGCTGCTGTCCGGTGCGCTCACCGACTTCGTCACGAGCCTGCCGGTGAGGTGGTGATCACACCGCTGGGCCGCTGACCGTGTCACTGGGAGCCGGGCTACCTCGTCTCGGGAGTGGTAGCCCCTTCCCGACGAGCACGGAGGCGAGACGATGACCGCACGACTGAACTACCTGACCAGCCCGACCGGCAGCCGGACCCTCAAGCACTTCATGGCGGCCGGCCGGTCGATCAAGGAGTCGGCACTGCCGGCCGCCACCCAGGAGCTGGTCGCGCTGCGGGTCAGCCAGATCAACGGCTGCGCCGCCTGCATCGACATGCACACCAAGGACGCCGCCGCGGCCGGCGAGAGCGCGGTACGGCTGAACCTGGTCGCCGCCTGGCGCGAGGCCACCGTCTTCACCGATGCCGAGCGTGCCGCCCTCGCCGTGGCCGAGCAGGGCACCCGGGTCGCCGACGCGGGCACCGGGGTCGACGACGAGGTGTGGGCGGCCGCCGCCAAGCACTACGACGACGACCAGCTGGCCGCGCTGGTGATCCTGGTGTCGTTCATGAACACGGCGAACCGGCTGAACATCATCACCCAGCAGCCGGCCGGCAGTTACCAGCCCGGTCAGTTTCACTGAACCCATGAACAAGGTCGACGAGTTCGAACAGCTGCGGCCGCTGCTGTTCTCCATCGCCTACCGCATCCTCGGCAGCGTGAACGAGGCCGAGGACGCGGTGCAGGAGACGTGGCTGCGGTTCGACGCCACCGCGACCCGGCCGACGTCGGCCAAGGCGTTCCTGGCCGCCGCGGTGACCCGGGTCTCCATCGACGTGCTGCGCTCGGCCCGGGTGCGCCGGGAGCAGTACGTCGGCCCGTGGTTCCCGGAACCGCTGCTCACCGACCCGTACCAGGATCCGGCCCGCTCGGCGGAGCTGGCCGACTCGGTGTCGATGGCCGCCCTGCTGCTGCTGGAACGGCTCAGCCCGCTGGAACGGGCGGTCTTCCTGCTGCGCGACGTGTTCGCCTTCGGTTTCGACGAGATCGCCGCGGCGGTCGGGCGGTCGGAGCCGGCCTGCCGGCAGCTGCTCGTCCGGGCCCGCCGGCACATGCGGGACGGCCGGCCGCGGTTCGAGGCGGACCGGCACGAGCGGCAGGAGCTGGCGGCCCGGTTCTTCGAGGCGCTGCAGGACGGCGACGTCGGCGGGCTGCAGGAGCTGCTCGCCGCCGACGTGCAGCTGGTCGGCGACGGTGGCGGCAAGGCGCCGCAGCTGGCCAAGGCGGTCGCCGGCGCGCAGAACGTGGCCCGGCTGCTGGCCACGGTCCTGCCCTGGATGACCCGGGTCGGCGTGGCGATCGAGCCGCACGAGGTGAACGGCCAGCCCGGTGCGATCTTCCGTGACCGGGACGGCCGGGTCCTCAACGTGCTGGTGCTGGAGATCCTGGACGGCCGGATCCAGACCGTCCGCGGGGTGATCAACCCCGACAAGCTGGCGCACCTCGGCCCGGTCGCCGACGCCTGGGCCGTCGACCGGGAGGTGCGCCAGGCCCGCCGGCGACCGGGCTGAGCCGGCCGGTCAGAGGCTGTGGGCGTCGATGTCGCCGTAGCCGGTGGTCGCCCGGATGGTCAGCTCGGTGGCGCCGTCGTTCTTGAGGCTGTTGCTGACCCGGCCGTAGCCGGTGCCGGCGTCGAGGGCGGCCGAGACGCCGGCAGCGGCGCCGACGGTCACGTTGCCGGCCTGGGTGCTCAGCACGACCGTGCCGCTGGTGGCCTCGGTGATGCGGATGTCGCCCTTGGCGGTGGTGATCTCGGCCGGGCCGGTGAGCCGGCCGATCGTGACGTCGCCGGCGGACGTGACGATCCGGACGCTCGCCGCCTCGTCGAGCTTGATCACGCCCTGCGCGCCGTCGAAGCCGACCTCGCCGAGCCGCCCGACGCCGCGGACCTCGGCGCCGGCCGCCTTCGCCTCGACGCGGGAGCCGGCGGGCAGCTGGACGGTCACCTCGACGCTGCCGGACGGGCCGAGGATCTGGTTCTTCACCGTGGTCGCCACCCGCAGGACACCGTCGGCGAACTCGATCGTGGTCTGCTCGGCGGCCTTCACGTCGCGGCTCTTCGAGGCGTCCGCCGGCCGGACCTCGACGGTGGTGTCGGTCCGGTCGGCGGCGATGAACTGGATGCGCCCGGCGGGGATGTCGACGGTGGCGGCGACGGTGGCGGGGCTGTCGAACGTCTGCATTGCTGGCTCCTCCGGCTCGTTGTTTCTTACAACGGAAAAGCTACGTTGCGTTCGACATATGGGCAACAGAGTCGTTGCTTATATCCTTCATTCTCCCAGCTAGAGCTATTGCAATCGTTGCAACGGTTCAGAATCTAACGCAACATGCGTTGCAATGGAGTGTGAATGAACGCTATCCTGACGGCATCACGGAGCACGAAGGAGAACGCGATGCCGGGAGGCAGACTCACCCAGCAGGAACGCCAGCAGATCGCGCTGGGCCTGGCCGACGGCCTCGCCTATGCGGAGATCGCCCGGCGCCTCGACCGCCCCACCTCGACGGTCACCCGTGAGGTGATGCGCAACGGCGGTCCCACCGGCTATCGCGCCGACCTCGCCCACCACGCCACCGAGCGCCGCGCCCACCGGCGCAGGCAGGCGGCGCCCCGCGGGACGGAGGCGCCGCCGCAGGCGCACGGGCGCGACACCGAGGCGCTGCGCGAGTTCGAGGAGACCTTCACCACCGCCCTCATGCAGGCGGGCACCCCCAAGATGATGGCCCGGGTGATGAGCTGTCTCTATCTGACCGACAGCGGCAGCATGACCGCGTCCGAACTCGTCCAGCGCCTGCAGGTCAGCCCGGCGTCCATCTCCAAGGCGATCGCCTTCCTGGAGAGTCAGAGCCTGGTCCGGCGCGAGCGCGACGAGCGCCGCCGCGACCGCTACGTCGTCGACGACGACGTCTGGTACCAGTCGACGATCGCCAGTGTCCGGGCCACCGAGCAGCTCATGGAGACCGTCCGGCACGGCGCCGGCGTGCTCGGCCGGGACACCCCGGCCGCCGCCCGCCTGGAGAACATCGCCCGCTTCCTCGGCTTCGTCAACGAGAGCATCACCCGCGCCGCCGAGCTGGGCCGTCAGGTCCTGCACACACCGGCACGCGATCAGGCGGAGCCGAGCGTGTAACGGCGGGTGTGCCCCAGCGCCCGGAAGCCCAGGTGCTCACGGACCGCGAGCAGCGCCGGATCGTCCTCGTCGGTGGCGGTCTCGATCTCGGTGACGTGCGGGTGGATCTCGCTCAGCCGCTGGATCAGCGCGGCGTTGACCCACAGACCGAGCCCGTGGCCGCGGTGGCCGGGAAGCACGACCGGTCCGTACTGGCGGGCGCGGGGCTGGGAGGCCGCGCCGACGACGGCCACCGCGTAAGCCGCGAGATCGTCGCCGGCGTGCGCGGTGGTGAGCACGGGATCGTCGGACGGGTGGGTCAGGTGATATCCGGGATGCTCGGTGTCGACCAGCTCACCCAGCCAGGCCCGGTGCACGTCGCAGTAGGTGAGCAGATCCCGCCGCCGGGATCCGGCCCGCCGGAAACCGTGCCGCAGGCAGAAGGCCTCCCCCGGCGAGCCCTCGGTCACGTCCGTGACCAGGCCCGGCGCGCCGACCCGGTCGCGGGCGGCCGCCAGCAGCCGCGAGCCGATTCCCCGGCGCCGCCAGTCCGGCTCCACGACCAGGGACAGCTCGACGGCCGCCGCGGGGTCCGGCGGCGGCAGGAAGGAGAGCCCGGGCGCAGCGAGCGGCCGCACCGCGGCCACCCCGGCCACCGAGCCGCACGGCGCCACCGCGTGCCACCGCGACTCCCCGGGGTGATCCGACACCGCGACGATGTCGATCAAGCGCTCGCTCATCGGCTCACGATCGCCCGGGCGGCGGCGCCGGAACAATGCGAAAGATCGAAACGTCGATTAAGCCGTTGATTATCGGTCGGCCGCGCGTCGTAGACTTCCGGGTCGCGACGACCAGAGGGAGCGGACGATCAGGTGGAACTACGGGACATCGAGATCTTCCTGACCCTGGCCGAAGAGCTGCATTTCGGGCGGACCGCCGAGCGGCTGCACGTCTCCCAGGCCCGGGTCAGCCAGTCGATCAAACTGCAGGAGCGCCGGATCGGTGGCGCCCTGTTCGAGCGGACCAGCCGCAGTGTGCGCCTCACCCCGCTCGGTGAGCGGCTGCGCGACCGGCTCGCCGCAGGCTACGGCGAGATCATGGCCGGCGTCGACGAGGCGGCCGCCACCGCCAGCGGGCAGACCGGCACCCTGACCGTCGGCACGTTCGCCACCCACTACCAGCGGATCACGCACGTGCTCGATCTGTTCCGGCAGCGGCACCCGCAGTGCGAGCTGCGCATGCGCGAGATCCTGCCCACCGACCCGTTCGGACGGCTGCGCGCGGGCCAGGTCGACGTCTCGGTGCTCTGGCTGCCGGTGCGCGAACCCGACCTCTCCGTCGGGCCGACGCTGCACCCCGAGCCGCTGGTGCTGGTGGTCGCGGCCGGCCATCCGCTCGCCGGGCGCGACCGGGTCGGCATGGAGGATCTCGGCGACTATCCGGTGGTGGAGGCGGAGGGGCCCATTCCGGACTATGTCTGGCACACGCACACACCGCTCACCACACCGTCCGGGCGGCCCATCCGGCGCGGCACCACCGTGACCACCCTGGAGGAGGCCTTCACCGCGGTCGCCACCGGCACGGTCGTCTCCCCGATCGGCGCGGACGCGGCCGCCTCCCGGCGGCGCAGCGACCTCGTCTTCCTGCCCATCACCGACGGACCGGTGCTGCGTTACGCCCCGGTGTGGCGCACGGCCGGCGAGACCGCGCTGGTCCGGGCCTTCGTCCAGGCCGCCCGGGACGCGCAGGAGTCCGCTCAGGACGCGCCGGTCTGATCCACCCCGAAACGGGCGGCCGCGGCGTTCGCGGTCGGGCACCGGCCCTGGTCGCGCCCGCAGGCGGGCAGGTCGCACAGCCGGCAGATCCAGGCGCCGCCGTCCTTGCCCTGGACGATCGCGGCCAGCACCGGCCCGAGCAGTTCGTGCAGGGTGGCCCGGCTGTCCGGCGGCAGGCCGCGCAGCGCGCGCTCCAGCACGGCGGCCCGGGCCGCCGCCACCCGTGTCGCGGCCTGCCGGCCGGCCGGGGTCAGCGTCACCGCCCGCGATCGCCCGTCGGCTCCCGGCGCTCGCGTCACCAGCCCCTCGGCCTCCAGGCGGTTCACCAGCCGCACCGCGCCGGAGTGGGTCAGCCCGAGCACCCGGCGCAGCGTGTCCAGGGTCGGCCGGTCGAGGAACTGGTGGAGCGAGGTGAGCGCCGCGGCCGCGGCGCCGGACTCGCCGGCCTCGGCAGCCCCGGCGGCAGCCATCTGGTCGGTGAGCACCAGGGCGAGCGCGCCGAGCAGATTGGCCTCCGCGCTGAGCGGGTCAGCCAACGTCGTACGTCACCGTGAGCGGCATGAACGGATAGTCCGCGTGGGTGGAGCTGCTGGTGGCCGTGCCGGTGAGGCCGCGCAGCTCGCCGGTCGCCTCGATCACCCGGGACTCGCCGCGGGCGGTCGTGCCGTCGAAGGTGCCCTCCCCGGCGAGGACCACGGTGCCGTGCCGGCCGTCGAGCGTGCCGGTGAGCGACATCAGCGAGACATAGGTGCTGGTGCCGTCGGCCCGGTAGAACATCAACGACTCGAAGGCGCCCTCGGCGAGCTGCCCGTCCGGATCGGTGCCGGCGAGCGTCACCTCGGCCCGGGTCCACTTGCCGTCCGGCGACTCCCGGTAGGGCTTCTCGTCCCACGACGTGATCTCGAACTTCATCTCCAGCGTCGACATGCCCCCACGATATATGACTCAGTCACATATCGCTGCCCGGCGGCGTGCCGATCAGCTCGGCCAGCCGGGCCGCACCCACGTTGCCGCCCGAGATGATCACCCCGATCCGGGCCGGCACCGGGTCGAGCCGGCCGAACAGCAGCGCGGCCAGCCCCGACGCCCCGCTGGGCTCCAGCACCAGCTTCAGCCGGTCCACCGCGAAGCGCATCGCCTCACGCAGCTCGTCGTCGCTGACCAGCACGATCTCGTCGACCAGCGTCCGGTTCAGGGCGAAGGTGAGCTCGCCGGGAATCGGCGCGGCCTGCCCGTCGGCGATGGTGCGCGGCACGTCGATGCGGACCCGCTCCCCGGCGGCGAGCGACCGCTTGGTGTCGTCGCCGGCCCGCGGCTCGACGCCGATCACGCGGATCCCCGGCTGCAGGCCCTTGGCCGCGACGGCGCTCCCGGCGATCAGGCCGCCGCCGCCCACCGGCACCACGATCGCGTCCAGCTCACCGGCGTCCTCCAGCAGCTCCAGGGCGGCGGTGCCCTGCCCGGCGATGACGTGCGGGTGGTCGTACGGCGGGATCAGCGCGAGGCCACGCTCCTCAGCCAGCTGCCGGCCGATCGCCTCCCGGTCGCCGCTGTACCGGTCGTACGTGACGATCTCGGCGCCGTACCCGCGAACGGCGTCCAGCTTGGACGGCGGGGTGTCGGCCGGCATCACGATCACCGCGGTGCTGCCCAGTTCCCGGGCGGAGAGCGCGACCGCCTGCGCGTGGTTGCCGGACGAATAGGTGACGATCCCCCGGGCCAGCTGGTCCGGCGGCAGCTGCACGATCGCGTTGTACGCACCCCGGATCTTGAAAGCGCCGATCCGTTGCAGGTTCTCCGCCTTGAGATGGACCCGCGCACCGACCAGCCCGTCCAGGGTGCGGGAGCGGATCACCGGCGTACGGTGCGCGACCCCCTCGATCCGCTCGGCCGCGTCCCGGACGTCCCGCAGAGTCACCGTCATGCCGCCGATCGTACGAGCGCCCGCTGGTCGGTTGATGCTGATCGTGTGACCCGGTTGCGCGCCGACGGGGACTGCGGCAGAGTTCGCCACTAATGAGCCGCCGAGCCACACGTCACGGATGAGTCCGGAATGAGAACAGGCGCAGCCGCGAGCCACGAGGGCTATTTCCACGAGACCGCGTTCTACGGCTCCGATCAGGCCTTTCTGGACATCGTCGTGCCGTTCTTCACCGACGGGCTGGAGGCGGGTGAGCCGGTGGTCTCCGCGTTCGCCGGGCACAACCAGACCCTGGTCCGGGACAAGTTCGGCACCGGCAGCGGCATCCGGTTCGTCGACGCCGATCTGCAGTACGCCCGGCCCGCCTCCGCGATCCGCGCCTACCGGGAGATGCTGGCCGGCTATGTGACGGCCGGAGCCGGTCAGATCCGCATCGCCGGCGACGTCCCGCATCCGGGCACCGGGGTGCCCTGGGACTGGTGGGCGCGCTACGAGGCGGCGGTCAACCGGGCCTACGACGACTTCCCGCTCTGGGGCCTGTGCCCCTACGACACCCGGACCGTCCCCGACCATGTGCTGGAGCAGGTGCGCAGCACCCACCCGCACATCGCCGTCGGCGGCGAACACCGGCCCAACCCGGCCTTCGTCGACCCGGAGACGTTCCTGGCCGCGCACACCCCGTCGTGGCGTGACCGGCTCGAGGACAGCGTCCCGCGGATCGAGCTGCTCAACCCCATGCCGGCGCAGGTCCGGCACGCGGTCACCGACGCCGGCCGGTCCGCCCGGCTGTCGCCGGACGACCTCGACGGGCTCACGCTGGGCGCGACCGAGGCGGTCACCAACGCCATCCGGCACGGGAAACCGCCGGTCACCGTACGGCTGTGGAGCGCGCCCGAGCGGATCGTCGTCACCGTGACCGACGCCGGGAGCGGGCTGCGCGATCCGTTCGCCGGGCTGCTGCCGACCGACCGTTCCCCGGCCGACGGCGGCATGGGGCTCTGGCTCACCCATCAGGTGTGTGCCTACGTCACGTTCGAACACGGCCCGGCGGGATTCACGATCCGGCTCGCCGCCGGCCGTACCGAGCCTCGGGGGTGATCTCCATGCTCACCGTTCAACCCGGTGACCACATCGGCGCCACCTTCCTGGCGCCGGCGCAGTTCGCCGACGCGACCGTCACCTTCGCCGAACAGGCCCTCGCGGCGTCCGCCCAGGTCATGGTCTTTCCGGGGGACCCGTACCGGGACCGCCTCGACGAGTTCCGGCGCCACCTCTGCCGGCGCAGCCGGACGGTCGCCGCCGCCGTCGCGGACGGCCGGGTCCGGCTCGCGGACAGCCGGGCGGTGCAGCTGGCGCCGGGCCGGTTCGACCCGGACCACCTGCACCGGGCCTACGCGGGCGCGACCCGGCAGGCCGTCGCCGACGGCTTCTCGGGGCTCTGGGTCAGCGTCGACATGAGCTGGGCGGCCCGGGTGGACCTGGAGGCGCTGGTCGATTTCGAGGCCGGGGCGGCCGGGCTGTTCACCAGCCGGGAGCTGACGGCGATCTGCCACTACGACTCCCGGATCTTCTCCGAGCAGCAGGTGGCGGCCGCGTGCCAGGCCCATCCGGCGGGCCTGCAGGACCGTTCGCCACTGCGCCACCGGCGCCTGCACGACGGGCGGACGCTCAGCCTCTCCGGTGAGGCCGACCTGGCGAACTCCGCCGCGTTCGCCGCCCTGGCCCGCGAGCTGCGGCCCGGCGACACCCTGGACATCACCGCCATGACGTTCCTCGACGTCCGGGCCCTGGCCACCATCGTGCGGGTGCACACCGCCACCGCGGGTGTGCGCATCCGGGCGGGCCGCTCGCAGAGCCGGCTGCTCGACCTCATCCGGGCCGGCGGGTCATGACGGCGGCCGCTGCCCGGCCGGGCGGATGACGATCTCGTTGACGTCGACGTCCGGCGGCTGCCCGATCGCGTAGGAGATCGCCGCGGCGATGCTGTCGGCGCTGATGACGGCGGCGCGATAGGCGCGCATGGCCTCCTGCGCGTACCGGTCGGTGATGTGGTCGGCCAGTTCCGAATCGGTCACGCCCGGCGAGACGGTGGTGACCCGGATCCCCGGCCGGGCCTCCTGGCGCAGGCCTTCGGTGATCGCCCACGCCGCGAACTTGGTCGCCGAGTAGACGGCCGAGGTGGGCACCACCTCGTGCGCGCCGACCGAGGCCACGGTCACCAGGTGCCCGCTGCCCTGCCGCTCGAACACCGGCAGGGCGGCGGCCACACCGTGCAGCAGGCCGCGCACGTTGACGTCCAGCATCCGGTCCCACTCCGGCACCAGCAGCGCGCCGAGCCGGGACAGCAGCATCACGCCGGCGTTGGCGACCAGCACGTCGAGCCGGCCGTGCCGGCTCAGCACGGCCTCGACGACGGCGGTCATCGCGGACGGGTCGGTCACGTCCAGCTCGGCGGCCTCGGCCGAACCGCCGTCGGCGTGGATGCGCCGGGTCAGCTCGTCGAGCCGGTCCTTGCGGCGGGCCCCGGCGACGACGTGGTGCCCGTCGCCGGCCAGCCGCCGGGCGGTGGCCGCGCCGATGCCGCTGCTCGCCCCGGTGATCAGGATGATCTTGTCGGTGTTGGTCATGTCCCGATCCTGCGGCGGCGGGCGCCGCCCGGGCAGGCCGCGGCGCTCCCTGGGAGTGCTGCTGCCAGGCAGCGCGGCGGCGGTCCGCCTACGCTCGACGGCATGCCCGCCACACCCCTGGGAGACTTCCTCGCCCATCGCCGGGCCGCCGTGCGGCCGGCCGACGTCGGACTGACCACGTTCGGACAGCGGCGCGTGCCCGGGCTGCGCCGCGAGGAGGTGGCGCAGCTCGCCGGGGTCAGCGTCGACTACTACGTGCGGCTGGAACAGGGCCGGGAGAGCAACCCGTCGGTGCAGGTCCTGGACGCGCTCGGGGCGGCGCTGCGGCTCGACGACGACGGGCGGGCCCACCTGTTCCGGCTGGCCGGGCTCGCCCCGCGCCCGCAGGCCGCTCCCGGTCCGGAGCGGGTGGACCCGAGCCTGCTGGAGCTGATGAACGCCTGGCCGCAGAATCCGGCGCTGGTGCTCGGTCCGGCCTACGACGTGCTGGCCGCCAACCCGATCGGGGAGGCTCTGTTCGAGGGCTTCCCGTTCTCCCGCAACCTGATGCTGCTGGTCTTCCTCGACCCACTGGCCCGGCGGTTCTATCTGGACTGGCCGGCCACCGCCGCGAGCGCGGTGGCCGGGTTCCGGGTGCAGCTGGGCAAGGACCCGCAGCACCCGCGGGTGCGGGCGGTGTTGCGCAAGCTCCTGGCGGAGAGCCCGGAGTTCACCTGGCTGTGGTCGCGGCACGAGGCCCGCGGCAAGGCCCAAGCGGTCAAGAGCTTCCGGCACGGCGAGGTCGGGGAGATCACGTTGCGCATGCAGACGTTTGACGTACGGGGCGCGGCCGGGCAGGAACTCATCGTCTACCACGCGCAGCCGGGCTCGCCGAGCGCGGACGCGCTGGTCCTGCTGGGCACGCTGGCGGCGACCCGCCAGTCGTGAGACCGCGAGCCGCTGCCCGGCCGTCCACGGCCCCGCGGACCGCTACGCGGCCGGCGCGGAGCAGGAACCGGCGATGCTTCCCGAGGTTCCGCGGGAGACCGCGGGGTCAATCTCCGGGGCGCCGCAGAACCCGCCTCGCGACCAGCGCCGCACCGCCGGCCAGCGTGATCAGGGCCAGACCACCCAGCACGCCGGGGGTGACGGCCGGCCGGCCGGTGGGCGGAACGACCACGGGCTCGACGACACCGCCGGCCGGC